>JAJUGS010000110.1 GCA_029265875.1 Prolixibacteraceae bacterium | reverse complement strand
GTGTGGTTATATACGCAAGCAATTTTCAAAAGGTTTTACTGCCCCGGTTAAAATAATTTTGTTAATAAAATTTGTGCTATAGCCTGATATTGTATTTTAATTTCAGGCGCACGGCACTTTCATCAGGAATAATTGATTCTCCTGGCTTTTTGAAATTTGAAGTCCAGGCGAGTATAATTTCGTTACCCGGTTTGATAATCCACTGAAAACGTGCCTGCCAGCCTGCGCTTTTACTTTTATTATCGTATTGAAAATAGTTGTATAAAGTAATATTCGGACTGAAAAGCAAATTGGCATTCAACTGGTAAATATTGGCAGAAAAGCTGCCTGCCGGGAGGGAAATATTATTTCGGGTGACTGTACCACCCAAAAACAAAGGCACTGCCACTTTCCAGTTCAGGTTCAGTTTAATGTCATTTCGCTCGCCATTGTAAAAATCGCCAAACCTGTATGTGGCCTCGCCATAAATATTCCGGGCGCCTTTTGTTTCGAGTTTAAACTCGTGTTGCCACCACTCAAAAACACCTTTTGGAATGATAAAATCACCAAAGATGTTAAAATCTTCTGTCAACAATTCGTATTGACTGACCAGGGAATAGCGAAGCACCTCGCCCGACAAAAACCTGATTCCCATGGGCTGGATACTGAATTGCCGCGTTTCCAGGTCTCCTGTTTCAAAGTTCGTGATATAATCGAAGTTCCCGCCAAATTCAACCTGCATAATTCCCCATTTATTGGGACGGGGTCCGAATTTCAGTTCTCCGTAACGCTCGCGGATGTTTACACGGGGAACGAATCCCATTCCGGCGGTAAAATTTTTGCCAATCTGGTGATAACCGAGCCGCGCTTTTATCCGGTCGTTGGGGTAAACCACCTGTGTTCCCCACGAAACATCGTCGCCTTTGGTTTCCTGCGTGACCGATTTCAGCCCGAAAAGATAAAATGAAACGTTTTTATTTTTCTGAAAAGTGGAGGTGGACAGCTTCAGGTCGGCCCCGAAAACGTTGTTGGTTTCACTACCGGTGGCATTGCCGAAAGTTCCGATGATTCCGGCTGACGATTGCGCCCCGATATTGCGGGTAACGCGGGCAACCGAATAATTGTTGGTGCCGTAATCGCTGCCGTCGTTGATGTATAGCATCCCGATGTTCCAATTGTCAATCTGCCCGGTGAGTTTTGCGCCCACATGTATCGGGATGGGATTGCCCACAGAGTCAAGCCCCATGCGGCGCGAGAAAAATGGGATGATGCTTTTGGCCACCGGGCTTGTATCGTCGCCTTCAATGCCAAACCTGAAATTGTTGGCACCATCGAGAAAAAAGTCGCGTTTTTCGGGGTAGTGCAAACTGAAACGGGTAAGATTGATTTGCCTGTCGTCCACTTCTGTTTCGGCAAAATCGGTGTTGATTGTCAGCGACGATTTCAGCCCGGGTGTGATCTGGTAAAACAGGTCGGCACCGGCTGTGAGTTTTGGATCGGCTTTTTCTGCCTTTTTAGTATTTACGCCGGTAACTAAGTAGGGAGCAATATCGAGCCCGATTCCCTGAGTGATGTTTTCAATCCCTTCGAGGATTCCGGCATCGGAAACCTGGAAACGCTGGGCATTCAGGTTGGCTTCGGGCCAGTAGGATGCTTCCAGGTTGTTGACAATGTTGCGGATAAATTTAATGCCCCATTGTCTGCTGTTTTTGTCGAATCCCATGGTTTTAAACGGAATGGCCAGTTCGGCTTCCCAGCCCCAGTGCCTGATTTTTGCCTTGCCGGTCCACAATCCGTCCCACTCTTTGTTTAAAACTGCGCCGTTTTCGTTTACCATTGCATCGCCGATAGAGCCACGCGGCCCAATCTGAAACCAGTAAGCATTTCGTTTATCGAAATAGGTGTCGAGAATAATTTGTATGCGGTCGTCTTTTCCGAGACTCACATCGCGTGCCATTTCCTTGGCCGTAATTTTATCCGGGTCGTCCCAGCATTTTATGGCAAAGTAGATGTTGTTTTCGTCGTAGCAGGTGTAAAAGATGGTTTTTTTCGAAACCGGTTTTCCTTCAAAAGGCTCGCGCTGGTAAAATTCATCCACGGCAAATGCCGAGTCCCAAACCGCTTCGTTGACTGTACCATCGATTTCGGGAGGAGCAGAGACCCTGATGGCCTGAATAGTTTTCTGTGAAAAAGCAGAAAATGGAACAAAAACGCTGACAGCTATAATAAAAAGCAGATGTTTCAACTTCGTTGGTTTTATTGATTCAGTGGGGCGAATGTAATGAAAAACAAGATTTTTTCAAGGAAAAATTAACGGGTTGCAAATAGCCTGATTACCGAAGCTTTCCCGTTGTGATAGGTCCCTTCTTTCAACTCTGTTTCAGTTGCTTCGATCTGAATAATATTGATATCATGGAAATCAGACTTCAATTCTTCCACCGAAAAAAGCATTTCATAGTTTTTGGGCCCGCCTGAATTGAATAGCAACTGATTTTTTGAGAATCCTTCGAGAATCAGGTATCCGCCAGGTTTCAGGAATGAAACCAGTTTCTGGTGATAAAAAGTTCTTTTTTCGGCGGGCATATGCGTGTAAACCAGTGCGATGCAATCAAAATAAGCAGTCTGGAAATTGGCAGAATCATAGGAATCTAACAGGTATGAAATGGAAACACCTTCTTTTTCAGCTAAATGTAGTGCCTTTTTCTGCCCTTCAATACTATTGTCGAATGCAGTGACCTGCCAGCCTTTTTTTGCCGCAAAAACTGCATTTCTCCCTTCTCCTTCAGCAGGCAAAAGAATTTTCCCGGGTTTTAACTGAATCAGTTTTTCGCTGAAAAAAACGTTGGGTTCAGTACCGTAAATGTATTCGTCCGATGCATATCGTTCGTTCCAGATGTTTGTCATTTTGCTAAAATTGAAATTACGCTGAGAATAACAAAATGATGCCTGCGAGGTTTTCAGGTTTTCAGAAATTTGCGGATATCGCGGATGTCGCCAATTAATACAAGCATATCATCAGGCTCGTAAAACAGAATATCCTGATCAGCGTCTTCAACCGGTTGCGAAGAAGAATATAAAATCCGGCCATTTCTTTTCAGCGCCACTATTTTCAGGTGGGTTTCTTCCTTAAAACTTACAGGCGAAAACCTGGAGCCAACCAACGATAGCGGCACCGGCAAATCAACAATTTTAAGGGTTTCGGTGATGTCGAAAAGATGCTGGACACCATCCAATGCCAGTCGTTGTGCCAAAACTTTTGCCGATTCAAATTCTGGATTGATAGTTTCTTCAATTCCAATTGCATTGAGCACGGTGAGATGGATGGACGAACTTTCGCGGCAGATGAGTTTTTTCACCCCCATTTTTTTCAGTAATGCCGAAATCATTACCGAGATTCCGAAATCATCGCCGATACAAACCACAAAAACATCGGTTTCTTTGATGGGTAAGAGTTTCAAGGCGTGTGGGTCGGTGGCATCGAGACTGATTGTATTTGCAATTTTATCTTTAAAAAATTCAGTTTTTTCGCTGCTTTTATCCACCCCAATCACATCGTGACCCATGGCCGTTAGTGTTTTGGCCAGCGAGGCCCCGAAGTTTCCCAGTCCGATTACAACAATATTCATATTCAGAAATTTAAGTAATAATAAGATTTTCTTTCGGATATCGGTAAGGAGCCGATTTGGCAGCTTGCCGGGTTAATGCAAGTAAAAGGGTCATAATTCCCATACGTCCGAAAAACATCAGTAAAATCAGCACCCATTTCGACGCATCGGATAAAAAAGGTGTAAGGTTCAGCGAAAGCCCCACAGTGCCAAAGGCAGAAAAGCATTCGAAAACAATTTTTAAAAGCCCCCGATGACCATCGGATAAAACAATCAGAAATGTTCCTACCCCGATACAAGCCAGCGACATAATAATAATTGTGAAAGCTTTGTTGACCGAAAATTCGTGAATTTCCCTTTTCAGTATTTCGATGTGATTTTTGCCTTTCATAATTCGAATGACATTGAGAAGCGCGATGGTAAAAGTACTCGTTTTCACGCCTCCACCGGTTGAAACAGGTGAGGCACCCACCCACATTAAAAACATCAAAATCAGGATAGTAGGCAAAGCGAGCTGTTCCATGTTAATGGTATTAAAACCGGCGGTTCGGGGGGTGACGCTCAAAAACCACGACATGGCAAGCCTCGCCCCGGTACTTCCTGCATCTTTCTGGGTGGCATTGTATTCAAAAAAGTAAAAAGCAAATGTACCGAGTATCAGTAACAACAAAGTGGTGCCTACAACTATTTTTGTGTTGAATGTAATCATGCCAACCCGGTGTACATAGGGTTTCCGGTATTTGAAATATTCGCGGAGCCATTGGGCCTGGGCTTTTGTATAACTGTAAAGGTTCAGAAACACAGGATAGCCAATACCCCCTAAAATCACCAAAATTGAAATTACGTAATGCAGAAAGAAATTATTCCTGACGGACGAATCGTAAAGATTGTCGGTGAATGTTGAAAAACCCGCATTGCAAAATGCTGATACTGCATGAAACATCGAAATTTTCAGATCATCGAAAAATGATATCTGC
This sequence comes from Prolixibacteraceae bacterium, assembly GCA_029265875.1. Lineage (GTDB taxonomy): Bacteria > Bacteroidota > Bacteroidia > Bacteroidales > Prolixibacteraceae > Draconibacterium. The sequence goes on along the minus strand of JAJUGS010000110.1, from coordinate 8,699 downwards.
GTCTTCGACCAGATTGCATAAAAAATCAATACAGCGCCGATCAATTCAATGGTAAAGGTAATCAGTATTACTTTTACCAATGTTTTCAGTATTCCGCTCAAACTGTCCTCGCTCAGATAATCGCGCAACAGCATTTGCTCCCTGAATGAGGAGGTTTCCTTGAAAAAAAATCCAAAAAAACTGGTAATGGTAACAACTCCGATACCACCCACCTGGATTAAACCCATGATTATCAGCTTGCCAAGAGCCGTGTAGCGGGTGGCGGTATCAACAACGGTCAATCCGGTAACACAAACCGCGCTTGTTGATGTAAAAAAAGCATCGGTAAAGCTGATTGCCTCAGTGGTTGACCCGGGCATCATCAGCATAAAAGTGCCGGCAAGGATGATGAAACCAAAACTTGCCATAAAAAGCTGGGCCGGATTCAGATAACCGATGGCTTTTTCAAGTTTTAACCTCGAAACTTCGAGAATAAACAGTGTGAAAGATAGAAAATGGAATAAGGTAAAATGATGGATCAACGGTTTGAATATGGTTGTTTCACCAAAAATCAACCTGCTGATAAATATCACAACAATCAGAATACCAAGAAGTGTGTTGGTTAAAAAAACCTTCCACTTTTTAGAACGATCAGTAAAAAGAAGCGACCGGGTTATAAAAAGAATCCCGGTTGCCGGAAAAATAAACCTGAAAATGTTATACCGATAAAGAGTTTCGGTTTCCCTGACCGGTGAAAAACCAAGGTCGAAGACTGAAAGAATAAATAAAACCAAAGTAAAAACCAGTATTAACCGGTTGACAGATTTTTCCAGCAAATCCGATATTCCCGATTTCTCAACCCTGTTTTTTAAATTAAGATTGATCATTTACTGCATTTAATTGTGTCAAAAATAGAAATTAAACTGCGATGAAATTTTTTTGTACTGAAAAAGTGTTTATCGGGATTTGTCAGTGTGTGTTTGTTAAACACAGATTAATTTTTCTATTGAACCAACATGTCGGGGAAAAAATCAGTAAAAACAACTGAAGCAAAAAAAGCTTGTTTTGGATCACCCAAAAACAAGCTTTCCATCAACCAGAATTTTAATGTGCTTACAGATTTTTGGGATTGAAAGCAACGGTTGCCTGCCCATAACTGCATTGGCTGGCAGGCCCGGCAAACGATTCATAGGGAATTGGTTTACAGGTTCCGTTCAGGATTTGTTTCACACATTCAGCCTGGTCTTTTATAAAACTGCTTTCCATGGCCGGTCCGTGTCCCGGGAGGAGCGTTGTGAATTCATGGAGGCGCGCAACCTGTTTTTCCAAAGTTTTCAGATAACCTGAAAGCGGACTGCACCCTTCGAGAAAAAGCCAGACGTGTGTATTGTTGTTGTCGCCCGAAAACAGCACATTGTTTTTTGTATCCAAAAGGCAAATACTGCCCGGTGTGTGCCCCGGAGTTTCCATTACTTTGAGAATCCTGTCACCGAGGTTGAACTCATAACCCTCTGAAACTGCAATATATTCAGGCGTTTTCTCATTTTCTTTGTAAATATCTGCTTCGCCAGGTTTTTGCCCATTCAGCATCGAACCTCCCACGTTTTTTCTCATTTCAGGAGCTGAATACATTTTGGCCGCTTCAATATCTGCCTGGTGCATGTAAATTTTATCGAACTGATAGTTTGAACCGGAATGATCGGGGTGGCCATGTGTATTGACTACCAGAACGGGTTTGTTTGTCAGCTTTTTAACCGTTCCGGCCAGGTCGGCAGCACCCAGTCCTGTATCAATCAGCAGCGCTTTTTCACTGCCTTCCACCAAATAAATGTTGTCGGCCCCGTTATCGCCAATCACCTAGGTTTTGGGCATCACTTCCTTTATTTCGAACCAGTTTTGAGCAAAAGCCTGGTTAAAAAGGAGGATGGATCCGGTTAATACTAAAATTGCTGTTTTCTTCATTGTGGTTAGTTTTTCAATTTGTTTTGCAAGTTCCCTGTCGCGAAAAACGACAGGGAAAATACACAAATTATGACTGACCCTGAAATCTTAAACCTTATTTTTTCAAGGTTTGAAGTTCTTTCTGAGGTGCCAGCGCTTTGCTAACTTTTTCGGCTGGCGTTTCATTTTTGCCCATTGAAAATGCAAAAATGGTGGTGGAAAGAACCAGCAAAATTAACGCCGGAATAGTGAAATTTCTTTTGTTTCATAACCATGTTTCAATTAAAGTTATTTTATTGTGTCGTAATGACATATTGTTAGTTTTTTTGCGTGGTTAATCAAATAGAAAACCAAAAAGATTTTGTTTTTTTGTGTTTAAGGATTTTCCGTTCATAAAATTTTCAAAGCAATGGATTTAAGTGTTTACATGAATTCAGTTTCGGTTGACTGTGTGGTTTTTGGCTTTAACAATGGTCTGATGAAAGTACTGTTGCTGAAAATGAAATACACCCATGAATGGACCTTGCCTGGCGGATTTGTGAGAAAGGAGGAGACTGTTGAAAGTGCTGCCACCCGGATTCTGAAAGAAAGGACCGGGCTTGATAATATTTTTCTGAAACAATTCAGGGTTTTCAGCGAACCTGAACGCTCGAAAATGAACCCTGCCGTGAGCGACCTGGTTGCTTCAGGCGCCAATCCCGATCTCGATTGGTTTGCCCAGCGTTTTATTTCGATTGGGTTTTATGCTTTGGTCGATTTTACAAAAGCGGTTCCTACTCCCGATTATTTTTCGGAAAAAGCCGAATGGCGGAATATTGATGAAGTTGATCCGTTGATCATTGATCACAGCCTGATCCTGCAAAAAGCATTGAATACGCTCAGGTTGCAAATCAGCTACCAGCCAATCGGTTATAATCTTTTACCCGATAAATTCACGATGCCCGAACTGCAAAAACTATATGAAACAATTCTGGGGAAAAAGCTCGACAGGCGTAATTTCCAACGCCGGATGCTTTCATTCAATATTCTGAACAAACTTCCCGAAACCAAAAAAGGTGGGGCCCATAAAGCGCCATTCCTGTACGAATTCAATCTTGAAAATTACAAAAAAGCACTTGAAAACGGATTGGGTGGGGGTTGGTAATCAATTTTAGCCGGGTATTATTCTCCATTCACATTTTCCTTCCTGAGCGTGCCTTCATTATCATCTTCATCGTAAATCTCGATAATCTGTTCGCCTTCAAATGCTTTGGTTACAATGTATTTGTCTAATACCAGCAATAACGAAGGTAAAACCAGCATGTTGAAAAACATGGCGATAAAGAGCGTTGCTGAAACGAGCATTCCGAGTGCCTGGGTTCCGCCAAAATCGGAAATCATAAAAACACTGAATCCAAGCACCAGCACCACCGAAGTGTACATCATACTGAAACCTGCTTCCCGCAAAGCATGCAGCGTCGAAAGTTTAATGTTGCCATTGGTGATTTTTAACTCGTGGCGATACCGGGAAAGGTATTGGATGGTATTATCGACTGAGATACCCAGTGCGATACTGAAAACGATAATGGTGGAAGGTTTTATCGGAACCCCTGTGAAACCCATTATGGCAGCCGTAATGATCAGCGGAATAATATTCGGGATCATCGAAACCGCAATCATGCGGATACTTGAAAACATCAGCGCCATCAGGATTGAGATAAAAATAATGGCCAGTACTACACTGATAACAAGATGTTTAATCAGAAATTCAGTGCCTTTTGCATAAACCACACTATTTCCGGTAATCACAACGTTATACTGCTCTTTCGGGAATATTGAATCGGCAAAAGCAGTGGATTTTTCAACCAGCGATTTTACCTCTTTTGTTCCTGTGTCGGCCATCTGGAAACTGATCCGGGTTTGCTGCTGGTCTTTGTCGATAAAAGAATTCAGCAGGTTTGAACTGCCACTGGTGTCCTGGGGCAGGTAAGCCAGGATAAAATTCCGTTCCATGTTGTTCGGTAGCGAGAAACTCCTTGGGTTTCCGTTATAATAGGCCTGTTTCGAGAATTTTAAAAATTCAGCCAGCGACAAGGGTTTTGAAAAGCCTCCCAATGACAGGACCGAATCCTGAAATTGATTGATTTTCTGTATTGTAGTTGCCTGAATAACCCCTTTCTTTTTATATGTTTCTATCGAAATCTCAAAAGGCATCACCCCGCCAAATTCGTGTTCGAAAAATTTAAGGTCTTTGTAAATGGTTGACTTTTCACTGATATCATCCACCACCTTGCCCGAAGTTTGCATATTAAACATCCCTGCAATCCCTGCAATCAGCAAAACAACAGTGCCCGAAAAAATCCACTTTCTGTGATTCTGAATTACATAGATAATTTTTTCAAGCATTGCATTGAAGAAGTTGTTATCCAGATGTTTCACATGTTTTTGCTTGGGTGGATCGAGATAACTGAAAATAATGGGGATCAGGGTGATGCAGAGAAGGTACTCGGTTAAAATACTGATGGAGGCAATCAATCCGAATTCGCGCAGTAGCTGGTTCGAAACAAGAATAAAAGTGGCAAAACCTACTGCTGTTGCGGTATTCACCATCAGCGAGGCAAAACCAATTCGCTGGATAACCCTCGATAGCGCCCTGATTTTGTTGCCATGGTTCCGGTATTCCCAGTGGTATTTATTCAGGATGTAAATTACATTCTCGATAGCAATTACGACAATTAACGATGGAATTACGCCCGTGAGAATGCTGATTTTGTAACCCAGTAAACCAATGTACCCCAGCGTGAAAACAATACTGATGGCCACCACCACCAGCGAACTCAGCACAACCCTGAACGACCTGAAAAACAGGTACAATATGGCGGCTGCAATCAGTATGGAAAGAATGATGAACAGAAATAATTCGTGCTGGATCATCTGCATCATTACTGTCCTGATGAACGGCATTCCTGAATAATGTAATTCATTGCCGGTTGAAGCGGTATATTGTTTTGCCCTTTCAACAATGTTTTCAGTTACCTGAATTCTTTTTTTGTTGTTCAACACTTCCTGTTTCAGGGTAATGGCCAGAAGATAGGAATGGCTTTCCGTATTCCAGAGTAAACCGTCGTAAAACTTTAAAGCTTCCGACCTGGCTTTCAGGCTGTCAACCTCGGCCTGTGTGGTGGGTTTTGATTTTACAAACTGAACAAATTCAAATTTTTTGGTGGAATCGTTTTTAATAATATCAACAGTCTTCGCGACCGACATCACACCTTTAACACCTTCAATTCCTGAAATATCATGGGTGAGATCATACCATTCGTTGAAATTCTTAAGGGTAAACATTTCCGGTGTCTGCACCCCAATTACAATCACACTGCCATCTTCACCATATTTCGCCTTGAAATTTTCATAGGCGATCACCGTTGAATCTGATCCGGGAAGCATTTTTACGAAATCGTACGACATGCCAACGTTGAGCCCTTTCCATCCCATGAAAATGGTTAGCAAAAGGGTGACAGCCAGAATATAAGGGCGGTTTCTGAAAATAAACCTAACCAGAAATTTCCACATGTAACAATTAATTCAGGATACAAATTAAGTGTGGCGAATTTAGGGTTAAAATCTTTTAATTGTTAAAATACAACCAAATATTTGGTATTTTGGTTAACATTGGGGCTGACCCCAAAGCCCTTTCTGTGTGTCATATCGAACGTAATGAGAAATCTTTCGCATTGAAAACAAATGTCTCTGTTCCGCTTAACATGACGACGAAACCTGAAAGTTTACTTTTGGGTCAGCCTCAAAAGGAATTCACAATAATTTTCTTGCTTTCCGGTCTGGGTCGTTTTTTACTTCCGAAACGTCGTTCAGTACCATGGTTTCGCCGTTTTCAACCGTGAAAGCCGGCCATTCGGGCAAACCTCCGCCATTGGGATTCCCGGTTTTCATAAACTGCAGCAGCGATGCCGACATTTTTTCAGAAAGTTTCCGGGGACGGGCGCCGCCGCCAGTGTGCGTGAGCATCAAATCGGTGTTGGCGAACCAGAAACAAATGTCGAGACAATGGAAAGCTCGCATCCTGCCATTGAACATGGGGGGTTCCCAGCCAAACCAGGCCACATAAACCGGCGCTTTCTGCACGGCTTTGGCAGTGGCGGTTTCCACCACGCCTTTCCGGTTGCTGGAGGCCAGTGTCAGAATTTCGATGGGCTTTTTATCGGGGAAGATTTTAGCATAGGCATCATAAATTTCGGCTGCTTTGTCGCCAAAACCACCACGGATGCCGGCTCTTTCGCTTAACATCTTTTTGGCTTCGTCGGCTGTAATTTTTTCGAGGCCGGGATTGGTGCGGCTCATTCCCCATTCGTGGAAAGTGCTGCAAATCAACATCGGTACATCAGCAGAAACGCCTTCGGCTTCGCTGTAGAAAGTACCTTTCGGGATGTTCACGCCATCGGCCACCGGTGCAAAGCCACCGCGAAATCCGGGTGTTGCCGGCATTTCTTTGGCCATCGTCTGGCTGGCTTTGTTGGCCAACAAAATATATTCTTTCCAGGGCATTTCCTGCAGTTTGTCGATTTCGGCAGGTTTCAGTCCGGCTTCTTTCAGTATGTATTCACCCAGTTTTTGCGAGTATTCCTGGTCGAGTGCTTTGGTGGAAGAACCACTCAGCGGCACCGCCTTGTGGATCAATCCTTTTGCGGCAGGCATGGCAGCCAGCACACACACTTTGGCGCCGCCACCCGACTGTCCCATAATCGTTACATTTTCAGGGTCGCCACCAAAATTGGCAATATTTTCCTTTACCCATTCCAGCGCGGCTACCATGTCGAGTGCGCCCACATTGCCAGAGTCCTTGTATTTTTCGCCACCTACGCCCGAAAGGTCAGAAAAACCAATCGGCCCCAAACGGTGGTTGATGGAGACAAACACGATATCGCCTTTGCGGCTGAGGTTTTCGCCATCGTAACCATCCTGTTCGATGCCGTTGCCGTTGGTGTAGCCGCCACCATGAAGCCACACCATCACCGGGCGTTTTTTGCCATCGGCCAGCGCGGGTGTCCAAACATTCAGTTTCAGACAATCCTCACTTACATCGTCGTAGTTCCAGTGGTCCACAAACGAAGCCCAGGCATTGGCGTATCGGTTGTCCATGATTTGCGGGGCGGTATTTCCCCACCAGACTGCCGGTTTAACATCGGTCCAGGGTTCGGGTTTTTGTGGCGGCATAAAGCGGTTTTTGCCCGAAGTGTCGGCGCCGTAAGGAATTCCGCGGAAATTGTAAATACCGCGCAGGATAAAACCCTGCACTTTGCCATAAACGGTTTGCGCAATGGCAATGTCGTCGCCCACCAAAAGCACCTGTTCGTCGTTTTCGTTAGTTGTTTTTGCGGTTGTGGCGCACGATGTCAGTGGCAACGTTGAGGCAATTCCCAGTCCGGCTGCCCCCAGCCCTGCAGTTTGAAAAAAGTTTCTTCTTGTGGTTTTCATTGTTTTTGGTATTAGATATAATCATTCATTTAATTATTTCGTCCCTACGGGACTTTGACACTACTTTTTTTGTTTTCTACCCACATTTTATCCCTCTGGGATTGTCCCGATAGGGACCAAATATGGGTAGAAAAAATGTTGCCAATGACCATTAAGTCCAATAGGGACGAAATAAATCTACATATGAAATTGCCAAATTATCATTTTTCCAAGGCGTTGCCGTTGGGCTGAAATAAGTTGTCCCTGCCTTGCCGTCAGGCAGGCTTTCAGGACGTCGGTTACTATTTCAACCCAACCTCTTTTTTCAACTTAATATCCCCGGCAGAGGCACCTATCTGCAGTTCGAGGTTGCAAAGGTCGTCGTCCCAGGCGTGTTTCTTTTCGTTCCAGTATTGCAGGTTTTTTACCGGGATCTCCAGTTTCACAGTTTTGCTTTCGCCCGGATTGAGCGGAACCCTCGAAAAGGCTTTCAGCTCTTTTTCAGGCCATTCAACCGATGGATTGATGCGGTGAACATACACCTGTACCACTTCGTCGGCTGCCACTTTGCCTGTGTTTTTTACTTCCACCGAAATGGCAATCACGTCGTTTTTTCCATATTTGGTTTTGTCGGTAGTCAGTTTTCCATACTCAAAAGTGGTGTAGGTGAGGCCAAAACCAAACGGGTACATCGGCTGCACTTTTTTGGTGTCGAACCAGCGGTAGCCCACCAGTGACTCTTCTGAATAATACGCTGTATTCGGGTCGTTTCCTTTGGCTACTTCGTCTTTTTGTTTGTCAACAGCTTCCGTTTCGGCAACAAGATTGGCAAAAACATCGGCTTTTTTGGCTCCCTGCGGATAGTTGCCCAGCGCGTATGCCGGCGAATCTTCGAGTTTTACTGGCAATGTAAACGGCAAACGGCCACTGGGTGAAATGTTCCCGATGAGAACGTCGGCCAGTGCATTTCCGCCTTCGGTACCGTTAAACCACGAAATCAACAGTGCTTTCGAAAGCGGTTTCACCACGTTTAAATCATTGGGGGCGCCACTGGTAAGTACGGTAATAATATTCGGATTGACCGCTGCAATTTTCTTTATCAGTTCATCCTGACCCGAGGGCAAAAAGATATCTTTTCTGTCGCTGCCTTCGGTTTCAACGGCGCGGTTATTGCCCCCGATAAAAAGAATGATGTCGGCTTTGGCGGCCACTTCCAGCGCTTCCTTGGTCAATTCAGCCGATTTCAGTTCTTTCTCTTTGGCTTCTTTTTCCAGTTGTTCTTTCGATTTTCTGCCCCACGAAAATGTTTCGGGAATATAACCCTGTGC
>JAJUGS010000247.1 GCA_029265875.1 Prolixibacteraceae bacterium | reverse complement strand
CAAACACCATAATAGCCTTGTCATTCCGAGCAAAGCGAGGAATCTCATCAAAGTTTACCGGATTGTAGTGATTTTGTAAGAAATAAGTTGAAATATGGCTGCCAGTGAGTTAATACTGAAAACAATACGGTCGAAAAAGCGGGAATTAAAAAAGTTTGGAATTCAGAGAATCGGACTTTTTGGTTCTTATGCAAGAGGCGAACAAACAGAAGATAGTGATATCGATATCCTTGTTGATTTCGACCCCGAAAAAGAGAATTTCGATAACCTGATGGCAGTTTATGATTTAATTGAGCGACTGTTTAAGAATCAGAGGATTGAAATTGTCTCCAAAAATGGATTAAGCCCCTATATCGGACCCAAAATACTCAAAGAAGTGAAGTATGTCTAAAGAGCCTTTGGAATATCTGAAACATATTCGCGACGAAATTGCTTTTATTCTTTCTGTCATAAAACCAGAGATGAACAAAAGTGATTTTCTTTCGGATGAGACTTTAAAAAGAGCAGTTCTGAGAAGTTTGGAAGTAATCGGGGAAGCAACGAAAAAAATCCCGGCTGATTTTAAAGTAAAATGGAATAAAATAAAGTGGAAAAATATGGCCGGAATGCGTGACCGGCTTATTCACGATTATATGGGTGTTAACTATTCAATTGTTTGGGATGTTGATAAAATAAAATACCTGAATTACATGAACAGATAACTGAGATACTGGAAGAAAACTGATATTATTTACTAAACCAATTTAAACCATGAAAAAACTGATTTTACTGGCAGTTGTTCTTGCTGCCTTTTTTACATCCTATTCTCAAAAACTCGTTATCAACAGCGATGAATATTTCGAAATGCCGGGTCTGAACGTGATGGTGTTTTATGATATTTATCCCGAAGGGCACCAGGGAGCCATCGGCATTATTCAGAACGGAACCCGTGTCGCCACCAATGGCGATCTGCGCCTCGAACCCACACCCGGGCAGTGGCAGCCCATTCCGGCCACGGGCAAACGGAAGGTTTTTCCGGAGCGGAATGAAATCAGCATCACCTGCACCTATCCCGATGAAAGCCGCAACCGGAAAGGTTTTAACCCCGTTTTTTATCCCGATCTGAATTTCAGTTACGAGGTGCGGGTAATTGGCGAAGGGAAAAACTTCAGGATTATTGTGGACCTTGAAAAACCGCTGCCTGCCGAATGGATTGGCAAAGTTGGTTTTAACCTCGAACTTTTTCCCGGGCTGCTGTTCGGAAAATCGTGGTACATGGACGGTAAATCAGGCATTTTCCCGCCCCAGGCCAACGGCCCGATGCAAAAGGATGCCGATGGAAACTGGCAGGCATTCCCGATGGCTGTGGGCAAAAAGCTGACGGTGGCTCCTGATGTTCCGGAGCAGACATTAAAAATTACCAGTCTGAAAGCCGATCTGCAATTGTTGGATGGCAGGTTTTATCACAACAATGGCTGGTTTGTGGTACGCTCGGAAGTACAGGCCGGCGCTACCAAAAATGCCGTGGAGTGGTTGGTGGAACCATTTGTTGCTGTAGGATTTAAACACAAACCGGTGGTGCATGTCAGTCAGGTGGGTTATCATCCTGCGCAACAAAAGAAAGCAACCGTGGAACTCGATAAAACCGAAACAAAAATCGCGGAAGTTTCATTGATCAGGTTGAAAGAAGAAGGTGGTTTCGAAACCATCAAAAAGGCAGTCCCTGAAAAGTGGGGGAAATACCTGCGTTTTAACTATTACCAGTTCGATTTTTCTGAGATCAGAAAACCGGGTGTTTACCAGGTTGTGTATGAAAATTATAAAACGGAGCCCTTTAAAATTGATGCCGATGTGTACGAACGCCACGTCTGGCAGCCAACTCTGGAGTATTTCCTGCCGGTTCAGATGTGCCACATGCGGGTGAACGAAGGTTACAGGGTGTGGCACGACCTCTGTCACATGGACGATGCGCTGATGGCACCGGTGGATACCAATCATTTCGATGGCTATTTGCAGGGTCCTTCAACCTTGACAAAATATAATCCTTACGAACAAGTTCCGGGGTTGAATACTGGTGGCTGGCACGATGCCGGTGACTACGATCTCAGGGTGGAATCGCAGGCCGGTTCGGTATGGACACTGGCACTGGCATACGAAGAGTTCAATGTTCAGTGGGACCAGACTACGGTTGACCAGGAAAACCATCTTGTTGAGATTCATTTGCCCGATGGGAAACCGGATATTCTGCAGCAGGTGGAACATGGAGTACTGACAATTTTGGGTGGTTATGAAAATCTGGGACGATTGTACCGGGGCATCATCTGTAACAGTTTGCGCCAGTACGTTTTATTAGGCGATGCATCGGCCATGACGGATGGCCTGAAATACAATCCCGCATTAAAACCGAACGAAAAAACCGGGGCTGAATCGGGGAAAACCGACGACCGCTGGGTATTTACCGAGCAGAATACCCGTCGCGAATTAACCACTGTTGAAGGGCTGGCAGCCGCTGCCCGTGTTTTAAAAGGTTATAATGATGATCTGGCCAGACGGTGTTTAAAAGCTGCTGAGGAAATTTACGACCAGCCACGTGAATTACGCGGTGGTGATTATTCAGCCCGTATTCAGGCGGCTGTGGAATTGTTGCTGACCACAGGCGATGAAAAATACCGGAAAGATTTGCTGGGAATGCAGGAGCAGATTGTCAGAAGTATTAACGGAACCGGCTGGAGTGTTGCCCGTGTAATGAACCGATTCAGGGAACCGGGATTTGTTTCGGCTTTAACAGAAGCATACAAGAATCTGGATACAAACCTTTCAAAACGACAGGTTGAAAACCCATTCGGTGTACCTTACAACATTGCTATCTGGGGCGATGGCTGGGGCATTCAACGCCTGGGGATGCAGCATTATTTTCTGCATAAAAACCTGCCGGAAATATTTGAACCTTCGTTGCTGTTTAATGCCCTCAATTTTATGCTGGGCAATCACCCGGGAGAAAATACTTCGTCGTTTGCATCGGGTGTCGGATCGCGTTCGGTGACGGTGGCTTATGGTGTTAACCGTGCCGATTGGTCCTATATTCCGGGCGGTGTGGTTTCCGGAACCGGTATCATCCGGCCCGATTTTCCGGAGTTAAAGGTATGGCCTTATTTCTGGCAGCAAACCGAATACGTGATGGGTGGGGGAGCCGAACATTTTATGTTCCTGGTTTTGGCGGCCAATAGTTTATTACAGAAATAGATTTTGATTTAAAAAAAACGGGGAAATCAAAAATCTGATTTCCCCGTTTTTTCATTCAGAACATTGCCCTGTCCCACGGAATTCCCAGCAAAATCAATACAAGTGAAAGACCGTACCAGATAAAAGCGGCTTTGTGTTTTTTCCAGTCGGCACCTGCATTTTTGGTTTTTGCCTTGCCAATATGGACAAATAGCACTGCGAGAACCATCAGTAAAATGTGTTCAACTGCAAAAAAGCGCAGCCCTGCATTTTTCATGGCAGCGCCAAAATCGGCAAATGCTGCTTTTGTTAACGGGCTTACAAAAAAGTACAAAACCAGACCAATCAGCAATTGAATATCCATAAAAATGGTCAGCAAAGTTCCGGTAATCCGGTCTTTTTTAGCCCATTCTTTTTTTTGCAGCCACCCGGTGATGGCAAAAGCGATGGCAAGAATAAAGAGGACTAACAAAAGCCATCGGAGCATGTTGTGGGTATGTAAAAGTGCTGTGTACATCATCAATTTTTTGTTTACTGAAAAGAACAATTATATGCAGCTTTGGTTGATTGGGGTGGCAACTTTTCTTTTTCGAAATAGAAAAGCCGGATGATGGATCCGGCTTTCAATTTCATTGTATCAGCAATATATTATTTAGTCGATTCGATAATACCTCTGAAATAACCGATCGATTCGGCAATTCCAAGAAACGGATCGTTTTGGTCCTTTTCGTGTTCAAGGCTGCAAACACCGGTATATCCCACTTTGCGCAACATTTTCACAAATGCCGGCAAATCAATAATTCCGCGGCCCATTTCCACCGTGTAACCCAGTTTTGAGGCGCCTGTCACATCTTTTATATGAATGTCGAAAACTCTGGAGTGGTATTTTTTCAGGTCAGCCACCGGGTCTTTTCCATTACGGGTATCATGACCAATGTCAAGACACATCCCGATCCTGGGGTCGAGATCTTTTACATGGTTCCAAACATCTTCTGCATCGGGATAAGTGGCAATGTCGGGCCCATGCAGGTGAATGGCATAATTAAACCCGTATTCCTTTACTTTTTTGTCAACATAGGGCAGAAGTTCATAATTCGGAACGCCTACAATCAGTTTAACGCCCACCCGCTTGGCATATTCAAAGGCACGGTCGATTTCAGCTTCCGATTTCATGTAAATCGGGCCAACGGCATAACCGGTTACTCCGGCCTCTTTCAGTTTTGCATGAAAAGCGGCAATTTGTGCATCGTCGCTGTTCAATGGCAGATGAAAATCTTTGATACATAAGTAACGAACATCGGTTTTTTTCAGCGTTTCAAGTGTTTTATCGAGGTCGAATTTTACAAACGTGTATCCCGCCATACCGAGTTTGAATTTTTCGCCATTTTCGGCACCTGGCCTGGGTGCCGGTCTTTCCTGTGCATTAACAATTGGTATCGCAAGGAAAATCAGAAAAGTAAATGTTATTAGTTTCATTTTTTCAGGTTTTAGTTTTCAAAACAAAACTAAAAATTTCAACAGGAAATGTATGTTGCAATGATTATATTTTGCTGTACGGATAAAAAGAAAAGCCGCTGAAGTATTCAACGGCTTTCATTATTACAGGATTCAACGGTCAATCAGTTTTTAAAAACCACTTTGCCTTTTTCAGGAATAGCCCTGAAAATTGCTTTTGCGTCTTTATCGTCGAGCCAGATATAGAGAACAGGCCGGTAATTTTCGGGCAACCAGTTCTTTTTAATTTTTTCGATGTTATATTTTAAAAGATCTTTGCTGAAGTTTGTTTCGGGCAGGGAATCTTTTCCCAGGCCAATTCCGGTGATAACCACGTCAATTTTATTGTCGAGTTCAAATTGCCAGATAAGTGCCGGATCAGGAATTGTATCTTTTTTTACTTCCTTCACCTCGTTTTCATTTTTGGGTGCCTGTACTTTGATAATCGGTTTTTTAGGAAGATTGGCAATTTCTCCGGTAATTGTGGCAATTTTGGTGAAATCGAGATAGGTTCCGTAATTCAGGTTTTCAAAAAACGGGGAGGGAGTTTGCTTTTGTATTTTTGCCTGTAAAAGAACCGTTCCTTTGAGTTGCACCTGCACAATACTGTCGGCCAGATTGATACCGAGGTTTAGGGAATCTGATTTTGCAAGTGTCAGCGTTCTTTCCATCCAGTGAATATCTTTCATTTTTTCCTGGATTTCCGGAATGTTCCAGGATGCATTGTGAAGTTCTTCATCAGGAATTGAGGCAAGTTTTTCTTTGGCCGCATTTTCGGCACTGCCTGTTGCTTTTACATATCTGAAAGCGGTAATTGCCATCAGTATGAAGGTTATAACGATTAATGTTATAAAACCGGCTTTAAATTTTACTAATAACTCTTTCATAATCATTCCGGTTAATAGATGAATACTTTTGAACCCACAGGCAGGGTGTTATAAACCGCTTCGAGGTCGTCATCGAGCATACGCACGCATCCGTGTGTAACAGGCGATCCGATTAAACGCTGGTACAATGTTCCGTGAATCATGTATCCGTCGCCCAGTTTCAGTGCGTAATCGCCCAAAACGTGTGCTTCCCGTCGAGAGGAGTGACCGGGAGGCGGAACCGGCAAACCTTCCTCAATAAAAGCCCAGTCAGGTTTTGTCCATACCGGATCCGTTATTTTGCTTTGAACAGTCATCACACCTTTGGGGGTTTCGAAAAGATAGGATTTTGTACTGTCCACTTCAAGGCTGATAAAACTGCCGGTAGAACATCTTCCTTCCCTGATTAACTGGTTGTTTTTATAAAGTTCAAAAGTGTTGTTGGTGGTATTGATAACCAGAAAGGCATTTCCGGGGACTAATCGCTGCATCCTTTTGTTTAACTGGCTGATTTTCTTGTCAAGTGCTTTGTTTTCGGCTTCTATGTTTACCGAAACAGTATCGCTGATTGCTGATT
>JAJUGS010000242.1 GCA_029265875.1 Prolixibacteraceae bacterium | reverse complement strand
TCACAGGTGTTATCCGAAATCCTGCGCATGGTTATTGTGTAATCATCGGCGGCCAGACCATCAAATACCATCGGGTCGGCATCAACTGGTAACCAGTTTACTCCATCAATTGTAATTTCAAGATCTGCCCACGGTGTGCCGGTTATATCCACCGATATCGAGCCATTCGTATATCCGTAACAGGTTGCATCGGCCGGTGTCAGTTCAATGTCAAGTTCATCAGGCCCAGTGATTTCCAGAGTTGAATCCTTTAAACATTCTCCTGCATTCTCATTGCCATCAGGATATGCGACCCCGATCGTATAGCTGCCCGGACCATAACTTCCTCCAATAATTTCTTCAAGCAGCATTTCTTTTCCATTCAGATAGAATACAGGAGTACCGTCACCATCATAACTTACCACACTTAACTTTCCATTTTCAGCTCCAAAGCAAGTTACATTTGTATGGTCAATCTTTAATTTAACCAAATTGGGTTCAGTAATAACTGCAAAACATTCAGTTTCAAGTTTTGTAATATCATCAACAACTGTAACTGTATAAGTTCCCGGAACAAGCCCTGTAATTGTTGTGTTATGTTCTTGCCCGGCAGGAACAACACCATCATTGCCAGGTTTAACAAACCATGTTACTGTGTAAGTTGTTTCGCTACCTCCGCTCGGTATTACAGTTGCCGTTCCATCCCCTTCATCATAACAGGTAACATTTGTTTTTGAAGTTTCGCAAACCGGATCGGTAGCTGGCCATTCTATTTTCTGCTGACACTGGGTTTGACAGCCTTTTGCATCAGTAACTGTTACATAATACATACCTGCTGCAAGCCCGGTCAGATCTTCTTTGCTGCTGGTAAATCCATCCGGCCCTGTCCATGAAATTGTATATGAAGGAGTTCCACCGCTAACTCCCAAATCGATTTCACCGTCGTTACTATTGTACTTAGTCAGATTTTTGAAACTATTTATACTGCATGACGGATTATCGTTGGTTGTAACCGTAAAAGACTTGACAGTGTAACAATTCGCATCTTCTTTATTTTCGCTTCTCACCCAGAAAGTTTTTGGCGATTCGCCAACCGTAACAGTCTGAGTTGCAGAAATTGGGTTTGAACCGCTATTAGCATCAGCTTCATTGGCATGGAATGAAATATTCCCATCATAAGCATTGGTAACAGCATCGTTCAGATTAAATTCCCATTTATTAGTTCCATCTTCGCAATTTTCCAGGTTTTGCACTGCAACATTGGTTTCCAGTTCATAACCAAAAAGGAATGGCCCTGCAAAGTCTTTCAGTTCGGCAGTAAACGATGATGAAGACCTGGTTTTAACAAGCAATGAACCAAGTTTTTTATTACAAGCATTTCCAACAAACGCATCCAAACCCAGATGTGTCATATTAATGGCAAATTCAGTGAATTGCAGTTTCTGAAAATTATCGTAGAATTTGGCCTGTGAACTTTCCAGCGTCCCCCATGGAGGGGCTGGTGAAACAGCTGTGGTATTAACGAGAGCCCAAACTGAAGGATCATTACCTCCACCAACTGGTTGAATGTCGGCATAACCAAAGCCAGTAGCCAATTCTCCTGAATTATACTCACCTGTAAGTTCGAAATCTCTACCGGCAGGTTTTGTCATAAGGAAAGCAAAGTCAGCATCCGATAACCAAACCCTTACATGGCCGATAGGTTTTGTCCCACCATTTTCAAAATCGATGGAGACAATCAGGTCTCCTGCTTTCAATACGCTGCCATCCGGGTTGAATGTCCACCTGGTATGGCCTGCGTCCTCTCCTAATCCGGTAAGTGCGCCGCTTTCAAAATTAACCTCATTGGCAAAAAATTCGAAATCGGCATGACTATTACCATCTGAAGAAATTGTGGAAAATGCTCCAATACCCCAAACATTATTTTGACCATCCATCCGCATGTGTCCCATAACATCGATAAGATCGTTTTTTTGCGGGACTCCGCCTGTACCCATTACCCATGTTTTAGGATTATCGCCGTTTTTATCCTGTGTAGAGGTAAAAACAGACTTGTCCAATCTGCCCTGCGTTGAATTCGGGTCTCTGAAATAAACAGCATCGATCCAGGTAATACCACCTCCCATCTCAGTATTACGATCAACGCTCATCCTCCGTTCAAAGGAATAATTCTTATCATTCAAACAAGAGGTTCTAAGATTTGACCAGTCAGTTTGATTGATTACCCCCAACCCTGATCCTGTAGGAATTGGACTAGTAGTTTTTATAAACCAATCATCAATCCCTGCCGGATTGGTTAAGCCAGAGTTTACCCAAAAGTAATTGGCCAGAACATCGGCATCGATACCAAAATCAGCCTTTACTGCAGCACCCTGCACAACCACCTGTGAGTAAGACAAACTGCTTAGCATTAGCGCACTAAATAGTAACAAAAGACTTGCGCACCATCTTTTGTATCCACAGTACAATTTTCTCATACCTGTAAATTTTAAAGGTTGATAAAACAGATTAACATCACTCTCAGTTCTTATATTTCTGAAAAATCATAAGATGAAAAAATGAAAATCATTGCACATCTCCTTCAAAAAATCCTTCACCCAGGAAATCCGGTGCCAAAAATTTGCGCCTTTATGACTGGAATTTTAAAGGGAAAAATACAAGGGGCATGAAATTTTTCCCGGCTTAGTTATACCCTTATTTTTAAATTGCAATGAAAAGTTACGACAATATAAAAGATGAAACAATCCGTTTTTTACCGTAGGCTTTGCTCAAAAAAAAAAATCAAAATCCGGCGTACAAAATCATGATACAAGATTGTTGTGATAAGCGTATTTTATCATATCAGCGGTTGTATGTACTTTGAGCTTGGCCAATATATTTTTTTTGTGAGTTTCCACTGTACGCGAACTAATGTTTAATTCGTTACCTATTTCCTTATAAGTTAGACCTTTGGCAAACGATCTCAAAACAGCAATTTCCCTGCCGGTTAATTTATTGTCTTGCTTTGTTGCTGACTTTTGCGACCTGATGGCTTTTTTCAGAAATTTCCAAACCTCATCGGGATAATACTCTTCTCCATGAGCCAACATTTTAATGGCTTTTAAAAATTCATCCTGATTTGAACTTGTAAATACGAATCCATTAACACCCAACCTGATGTACTCTTCGAAATTCTCCGCCGCTTCTTCATTAGTGATTATCAGCACCGGAACTTTTGGAAAAACCCGGAATACCTTTTTGAGCAACTTGTTTCCAGGGTCTTCCCTTCGAAAAAGATCAACAAGAATTAAATCGGGAATAATTTTCCCTAATTGCTGCTTGATCTCTTCCACATTATGGCTATCGGCAACAACCTGAATTTCATCCAGATCGCGCAACAGGGATTTTAATCCGGCTTTATATAGCTGCTGATTTTCAAGAACCACAATATTGCACATTGCTGTAACAGTTTTGGTTAATTGGTTGATTTAAACTCCTGAGAAACTGGCTCTTTTTTATCTGGCAAACACCATCCTCTCTCTTGTTGAAAATTTGTATGGTTGAATTACAAACATGCAACATTTGCAAATCCAGCCTCATTTCACAATCAATCATCCTGACCTGCAAAAGCTTTATGAAATAATTTTGGAAGGGATTCCTTATTTTTTCTGTATCAAATTTACGCAATCTTCATATTGAAGTCAATAAGTAATATTACTGATAAGATGAAGGGGATTTTACTGACTTTGTATGAAAATTCATTGAAATTAACCCGACTACTTATTTGAACAAACTGATCACCCACTTTGAAGTTTTAAATCAGGATCGTTTTCTGCTTCCATTGTTACGATTTCAAAACCGTTTCATATTATTACATGTACCTACAGACTAATATAGCAGCTATTTTTCACAGGTCTCTGAATACCAACATGATGACTGATAAATACATTTTAATAAGATTGTTTTTCCGGAAACAAACTCATTTTTTTAGCCACCCGTTTACCTGTAAATCGTTTTACTTTTAAAAGTCAGGAATAATCCAGAGTTTTCTTCCGAATCCGGATTTTAGGCAGTGTGTAATATTGATAGTTGTGTTTTTTTTATCCCAAACCCTGCCTGTTCGGCAGACAGGCCCTGAAGGGGCTTAGGTTGTGACCATCACAACTGTTTATCAATGAGCCAGGTTCCCTTTTAGGGGATTTAGGGGTGAACAAAAAAAAACGATACGGCATTATCTCATTAATATTACACAACATTGTAAAGCACTAGTAATTAATACCAGATAAATGCTTCATAATGAATTTCTTGTCAGGTTTTTACCTTTGAAATTGTATTTTCTCTTTTTCTTCTCAACCAGGCCATAAACATTTTCAGTTCGCCATAACTGAATTCGTCGCCAAAATAACTTTTGGCCTCTCCCAGAAAACTGGCTTCATTTTCAGGTTTAAATGTTTGGAGTTTGCTGAGTTGTTCGTCTGCCAAAAAAGCATGAATGTCCAGTTCTCCCGAGGCAATAAAATGGGCCAGGTGACCTTCGATTGTGCCAGTTGCAAATTGCCTGATCTCGGCAATTTCGCCAATGGTTTTTCCGGCTTTGAACAGTTCAAAACTCTCTCTTTTGGTGTCGGGTTTTGGTGGTTTCTCCTTTTTCCCTTTTTTATTTTTGGGGAAAAGCGAAATGGGAGTCAGGTTATTCTCGTCGCAATATTCGCGGATGATTTCGAGAATTTCGGCACCAAACTGCGCCACTTTTTTGTGACCAAAACCGTTAATGGCAAACAACGAGTCGGTGGTAACCGGCAACAGGTTCGACAGCTGAATCAACGCTTTTTGTGAAAAAATCATGTAAACCGGAACGCCAGAATCTTCCGCCATTTGATTTCTCCAACTGCGCACGCGCGCATATAATTTGGGATGTTCAGAAACTGTGGGTGTTTGTGCTTCTTCCGGTTTTGTCTTTTGTTGTTTCTTTTCGGGTTCGATTAAAACTATTGCTCTGGCATCCAGAATTTTTTTCATATCAAAACCTTCGGCACAAATTTTATAGGCCGATTTTTTCAGACTGATATCTTCCAAAATGCCTTCAATGTAATTGGAGAATTGTTTGCGCAGCGCGCGGTTATCAATATCGAGGTCGGTTCTTTGCAGCGGCCCGACAATAATTTCGTTGAGTTTTTCCGTAAAATAGCCAGCCCCTTTTGAAATTCGTTCCAACAAACGGGCATTCTTTTCAATATCGGGTTCAACGGCCAGCAATTGTTCAATCTGTGTCTGAAATTTATCGGCAATGTCCACAACCAGAACCTTAAAATCAGCACTCATCTTTGCAAACAACGCTTTGATTTCAACCGGAAAACTCCCGCTGTTTTCTTCTATCAACCTGATAATCAGATTCTGCAAATAGGCAACGAGACTGAATTTGAAAAGGTCTGAAACCATCTCTTTCTGGTACTCATTTTGGGCTTTTTTCAGCTCGGTTTCGCCGGGTTGCTGTTCTTCCACCTGCCTGATAAAACCACCAATTGTATGGTCGGTAATGATGCTGCTTTCCGAAATCGCGCTTCTGAGGACAAGCCCTTCGAGTGATTTACAGCGACTGAGCGCCACATAAACCTGCCCGTGGGCAAACGACGCATCGGCATCAATGATTGCTTTTTCAAATGTAAGTCCCTGGCTTTTGTGAATGGTGATTGCCCAGGCCAGCTTCAGCGGCAACTGGGCAAAAGTGCCTTCCACTTCTTCTTTGATTTCTGCCGTTTTTTCGTCAATCGAATATTTTACATTCTCCCAGATCAGCGGGGTCACCTCAATTTCTTCTGTTTCTCCCGGACATAAAACAGTTACAACATCTTCGACAATCGAGGTAATCTTCCCGATTTTGCCATTAAAAAACCGTTTCTCAGGTTCAGGGTCATTCTTCACAAACATAACCTGTGCCCCCACTTTCAGGTTCAGGTTAAAATCGGTTGGATAAGCATATTCGGGGAAAAGGTTTTCAATCTCGGCCCTGAAAAGAACCGATTTTCCGGGCAGGTTTTTCAGTTTCGAATCGTTGATCTGCGCGGCCTGCGCGTTGTGCGTGCAAAGTGTGATATAACCTTCGTTTTCAGCCGGACTGAACCCGGGGATAAACCGTTTGTTCAGCAAATCGAGCGATGGTTTGTCGAGACAGTTGTCGCGCACCTTATTCAGAATCTCAATAAATTTGTCGTCCTGCTGGCGGTAAACATGCGTCAGTTCGATGCTTACATACGACGTTTGTTTCAGCACTTTGCTGCTGAAAAAGTAGCCGGTTTCGT
>JAJUGS010000039.1 GCA_029265875.1 Prolixibacteraceae bacterium | reverse complement strand
CAAACCTTGCGGCTTCCGGATCGCTCTTTTTTACTGAATCAGCCAGCCGGGTAAAATCGTAAGCCATCATCCACAAAACATTCAGCTTTGTTATTTCCCCGTTTTTAATCCTTGCATTCGCAAAGTGTGCCTGGAGTTTTGAAGCAAAACTGCGGGGAAGCCGGTTCTCTTCCAGCATACTTTTGATGGAGTTTTTCAGGTTCTTAACCAGCGGATATTCCACATCCCAGTTTAAGGGTACGTGAAGAATGGTGAAGGCATTTTTATCCTTTCCGGCTCTGAGTTGATGATTTTTTGCCTGTTTTTCGGCTTCTTCTGCAAGCTTTGCAGCCTTTAAAACAGGGAATTTATCGGGTACAACCGCTAACCCGCCCGAAATGGAAAGATGTGGATTCTGACAAGTCCACCACTTAAACTGGTTTCTTATTTCCTCTGCCATTTCAATAAGTTTATCCCAGCGGCCAACCAAAAACAGGTCGTCGCCACCGGAATAAATAATGAAAGTGGATTTGCAGTATTCTTCCTTTTCCCAAATGGTATTGATATATCCTTTGAAAAAATAGTCGAGGCTCCGGCTTAAAGCGCTGTAACGCGAGAAAGTGCATTTTTTGTCGGTAAAGCCTTTGCTGAAAATCATCCCCAGGTTATCCACATCCATGCGCAAAAACCCTAATCTTTTTAAATCGCCTTCACCCGCCAATTCATCAAAAGTTAATGGAGAACCGTCTGCGGCAGCAGGAAAATCATTCCCGCCGTACATGTTAAAACCGTAAACATTGTTGATACCTTTACGCACATCAAGAAAATTGGTGCCGTTCATGCTTAAAATCCTGACTTTCCCTTTGGCATCGCGGAGTTTACTTTCAACCAGCTTTAATGCATCTTCGGGAAGGAAATAGTGAAAGATGCCCAGATCACAAACTTCGACAGCATATTTTGAATCG
Source organism: Prolixibacteraceae bacterium (assembly GCA_029265875.1). Taxonomy (GTDB): domain Bacteria; phylum Bacteroidota; class Bacteroidia; order Bacteroidales; family Prolixibacteraceae; genus Draconibacterium. The sequence continues at coordinate 20,977 of JAJUGS010000039.1, read as the reverse complement.
ATGTAGGAAAGTTTTTCATCGGATGAGATCCAGAATTGTGCATGCTTTAATATTCTGCCAAGTTTAATTTGCTGCTCTGTATAGGGTTTTATAAATTCCTTACTGCCACTGTCATCTGTCTGGTAAACAATCTTTTTTTCATTTTCAAGAAACTCTTCTCCGGTAAGTGCATCCCGTTCAAGTTCTCCTCCTGCACCTTTGGGTTCAAAAAAGTAATTGTATTGTACAGTAAGCTGGTTTTTATATCGCTGTCTTTTTTTCCGGTTCATTTTTTCAATGAGCAGTCGCCACGGTTCATTGATTTTTTTATCTTTTATGTTTTCAATACTTATTTCCTGACAATCAATAGCCAGGTACAATGCTGTTCCGTGTTCCCTTAACAACGATTCACTGATTTCATCGCTAAGTGCAGCCAACTTTTGTTTTACTTCATCGGTATTTGCAGCCAGCAGGTAAAATCCCCCACCTGAGCTGTAAATGGTATGTGAGCCAAACAATCCAAGTTCATTAATAATTTTCCGGATAATGGTTTCAACGAGCAACTGGATATAGAATGACCTTCCTTTCAGGTTTTTTGCAGCCGATTTTGAAACAATATCGTAAATGTAACTTTGTATTCCCGAAACATCGCCTCCAATCAGTAAAAGCGGCTTTTCAATTTTTCGTAAATCTTCTATCCGGTTTATATTTTTTGTCTCAGCAACATCATAAAGACAAGTAGCAATAGCAGCCGTTGTTTTAAGGTGGTCGAAAAGTGAAACATCGGGAAGATTAACCGTGCTTGAAACAATATTTCCGGTGTACTTTAACAAGAGAAAATAGAGTGATTCTGCAAAAACCCGGTATGAATCGGTTTGAATAAATTTTAGCTCCCCAACAAAATTCTTCCATAGGGTGTTGTAATCAGGTTCGTCAGTAAAAGATTTTTTAGGGAAAAATTGATCTTTAAATTGAATAGATTGCAATGGTAACTGATATTCCCAGTGGTCAAGATTTTCCTGCTTCATTAAACTTTCAAAAACAGAATACATCCTCACTTTTTTAAATTTATCCCAACCTTTGTAATCATCCGGGGGCATCCCATCCGCCCGATCAAGCCCGGAAGAAAGGTGATCTGCCAGTTGAATTATCTCTTCGTAAAAGTTTGATGGATGGTGATGTTTACCTGCCAGATGTTCCAGTGAATATTCGGTTTCTCCGGATATCTTTTTCAGGTGAGTTCCCAGATCATCAATAAATTGTGCAGTCCATAAAACGTGTTTGTGTGAGTAGTAACCTTTTGGTTGCAACGGGCAATATACACTTTCGCTGTTTTTTATTGACTCGCTAAGGATTTTTGAATTTTCGACCCCTGCAACATCTGCTCTCTGATAAAACTTGCCTATGTCGTGTAAAAGTGACGCCAGGTAAATTTTGTCGCGTAATGTGTTATTAGTCATTCGTTATCTGGTTTTTTAGTTATTATTTCTTTTATTACTCCAAACCCCACACTGCTCCCTTTACCCAACCCAATAAAATTGGGAAGTGAAATGTTGGCACGAAAAACAAGCGTAAAAGCCTGCATTTGCTGTTCTTTGTAATTCATGAGCTTTTCATCCTGAATTGATTTGATTTTTACTTCAATTTTTTCATCAACGAACAGGCCGATACCTTGCAGGAAAGTCAGAATATTGCCGAGTAACATTCTTTCAAGAAAACAAATTCTCTCTGACAATTCTTCCAGTGCCTTAAATTTGATGTAGTTATCCTGATTAAGGGGCAGCCAATTGTAAATTTTGTAATAAAAAATGTTATCCCAAATTGCAATCCGGTGCTGGCGCACATTTATGGTATCAACCTTTATCTCATTATTTTTGTCGCCAATCTGCAATTTCCAATCGGTGTTCGAGAAGAAATCCTGAATACCTTCAATGCCTTCTTCAATACATAATATTGAAGCTTTCCTGTTAATAAGCTTATATTGGATTTTAGGGTAACGATAAATATTTCCCGATGCAGAATGATTGTGAAAGAGATCGTTGATGCCTTTGGTAGTCTTTATTATTGCTCCTCTGAAAAAACTTATTTCTTCGAAGTTTAAACTCAGGTTAAACGAAATCTGAAGTAGCCTTACTTGTTTGGATTTTCCCATAGGTGTCATAAGTTGATTTGGATACTAAGATCAAAAATTTATCAACATCTTAATATGAAAAATTAAAGATTTTTTCTTTAAATTTCATACTGGGAACAGTACTCCCGTGGACGGCATTTGAACTCATCCAATTGAAAAACGAAATTGCCGGAGCACAATAAAAAGTGAGATCAGCCGATAGATTGGAAGTATCCGTTCCTGTATTGCCTGTCGGTTCATTTCTTCCGTAACCTTGTACCTTATTTAAGCATAGCAATTGTAGATGGTATCGTGCAAGTGTGTTGTACAGCAATTTTATAACTTCATCATACGATCGTGCGACATGTTTCCGAATTGGTTGCCAGCTGCAGGTTCCTGGTGGTTAACAAATCACGCCCACAATTCAATGATGAGATTCAGGCGTACCATGTTTATTGGAAATTATGTCCTTTCCTCCATTGGACGCAATTGCAGAAATGAATAGGCCATAAGGTAAATCGATGTACCTGTTAATGGCCTTGCATGCAAAATTTTTACTCCTCGATGCCGGGCCCCTGAAGGTGTACAGGGCATGTCTCCTTTTGGGTCCCGAAATCTTCGGAAAGGGGTATTACGACAGATGAAATATCTAAACTAAACAATATGGATTAACTATTTTGAATAGGAAACTTTTTATCCTAAAACCATCATCAAATCTTGTTTTTACCCTACTCTCCCAATCACCCAATCACCCAATCACTCATTTACTTATTCACCATTTCCACTCACCCTGTTCAAAAACAATGTCACGCGGGATACCGGCTTCAGCAATTCTGTCGAGGTCTTCCTGCAATTGTGGTCTGATTACTCCCTGTTCCTGTATCAGTTTTGTGGCTGTTTCATAATCTCCGTCGCCCTGAATTTTCAGTGTTTCTTCTGACAGGACCAACATGGCTTCCTGCATTTTTTCGAAGTCAACCCGGTAGGTACCAGCAATACTGTCGCGCACACAGGCTCCGCAATCGAGGAAATAATTAAAGCGCATCATATTGGCTTTTCCATGAGCACTGGCAGCGCCAAAACGCACCGAACGGAAAATGCCCGCCATAAAAGTCACGTAGTTGTCCATCATCTCCTTTTGGCCGAGTTCGCCCATTTTATTCAACTGGTAAACACACCACAAACCCAGAATATCGGCTTTCCCCTCTTCTATCGAGGTATAACTGTCTTTCAGCGCTTCGCGCACGGTTGACGATTTGTCCACTGTATTACCCAATCCGAGTCCGTGTGCCACTTCATGAAACATGGTGTTTTCAAAAAAAGCGTCGAATTTGATGTACTGGCGCTGGTCTTCGGCAATCAGCAAATCGGCAATCGGCACCAGGATTTTTTCAAATTTAGCCTGCATCGAATTTTTTAACTGCAGTTTCCGGCTGCCTTTATCGGCACGCACACGTTCGTCGTTGGGCAGGTTGATGGCGATGGTTTTGCTTCCGGCATTGCAATCGCCGGCATAATAAATGGCATCGTAAACATTCATGTCTGAGTCGATCCCCGGAGTTTCGTTTTTGTAGGCTTGTTCACAAGGCAGGTTTTTTTGCAACTCGGGCAACAAAACCGTAAACCGTTCCAGCTTTTTGCTCCATTCAATATCTTTTACCAGAATATAGGCTTCATACGAAGTTTTGTAACCAAATAAAGCGTCTTCATAACTTTCAATGGGCCCGACAACAAAGTCGAGAGTACTGTTTTTCATCTCCATCCAGGCCACATCGCTTTCGTAATAATCATCAGTCAATAATGCTTTTGCCCGTTTTTCAAGGTAGTTTTTAAAACCCGGGTCTTCGGCCAAAGCTGCTGCCTGGTTGATTAAACCTGCAATTTTCTGCACTTTTTCACTGTATTCAACATGATAGGGAACCGAAACAAGTTGTTTGTTCCCGTTCCTTTTGATTACAGTATAGGGACTTGTTTTGGTGCTGTCATTCCAGGCATCAAATTCCGCTTTGGTCATATCAACCGGGTAAAACCGGGCACCGGCAGGTTTTTCGCCAAACCCGGGCAGAAAGGGTTTGTTATCGTTCAGCCTTTCCCATGGGCCATAATTTATCTGAATAAATTTTTGGGTGTATTCGTCCCAATTTTCCGCCAATAACGAATCTTTGTTTCCGAAAGCCTGTTGCCAGAACAGTTCGTCAACCAGTTTAGAGGCTTCGAGTAACAGGGGTAATATCTGTTTTTCCTTTTCTGTCAGCACACCGAAATTAGTCGTTAACGCAAACGGCACAAATTCATTGGCCTTTTTTATAATTTCCTGGTTTGCTTCCATCTTGTTTTCTTTTTTGGTTGAATTGCATGCCATCACCAGAATGGCAATCATTAAGGTGAATAATAGATTTTTCATGGATTGACCGTTTTATCGATTTGTCTGCAAATCTAATGAATGTTGTATTCCAGAGCGAAAAAGATTGTTAATATTTTGAACAGGGCAAAAACTGAAAACAGGTTTTTTCAATATTTAAACCTGATCAAAAAAAAATGTATTGCATTTAAATGTGTACCAGGTTGTTAACTAAACCTTTAATAATCAGGATTTCTTCAGCTTTTTCATATAAACCAGCGGCAATTCCTTTATTTTCAGTTTTTCGTGAATAAACCACACAGTTAGCAGTCTTTCAGCCATGAAGCCCAAAATCCTTTCCTGGTATTCCTTATAACCTTTCAGGTCGATTCTTTTCTCAAACTCGAATAATATATTAAACCACCATTCCATAAATTTTTGAAAATGACTGTCTGAAAGAACAAACATATTATTTGCATACAACCAGTTGTTATTCAGTGTAGTGTAAAAAGAATCAAGATATCCGGGATAAAAAGTTTTTATGATTTCTTCAATAATTACCAAATCGTCGATTGAATGATGCCTCACATACTGTTCCCTGACACTTCTTTTAAACTTTCTTTTTTCAGGCAAAATGGCATCATGATTTTTAAATATTCTGGCAATTTCCTTATCAGAAATCGCCATTTTTTTTGTCCATGCTGCATTGCGCGTGTAAATTAATCCCGTTTTCTTTACATAACGGCCTGGTAAAAAAAACAAAAAACGGGTTAACGGAAATTTTGCTAAAGAATGTTTAGCGGTGAAATACCTCCGGTAATGACAGCATCCAATAATATCCTGACTTGTGTTTTTCCAAACCCAGTAAATACCAGTTAATTCACTGTACCACGGATTTTTTTCGGAAATCGATTCGCCGGAATCATCACCCTGCATTGGATGTGGATTGTTGTGCAGTTTTTTTCCGGCTAAAACCGGGATATAGTGGTCATTCTGGATGGGGATTTCCGATTCTTTATAGTAAAAAGTATATATGTTAATAATATTTTTTGTCATTTTTATTGAAAATGAACCAGATACATTGGGTGCAATGCACTTTCTCTTTTCCCGGGAAGAATAAATTGGGCTCCTTTATTCAAAAACAAATGCTGGTATTCAATAATTTCAGGGTTTAAATTTAACTTTTGAATTTCATCAAGGCCTTCTTTGTCTGTAAAAATCCAGCTTCCTTTTTGCGATGCTGCCATTTTCATTTCATCGGAATTATGTAATTGCAATGCTTGCGGATTGCTGTAAAAAAACAATTCATACTGGGTGTACCTGTAATTATATAACTTCTCATTTTCAGCGGAATTTTCGGTAAAATAACGGGCTGCTTTGGGAGGTGCCTGAAAACTGAAAATATACGGAAATACGTGAGTATTTAATAAAAAGAACAAACTGATAACGGCTATGGCTGAAGGTGCCACCAGTTTAATCCATAAAACATCCGACATTTTCAAAACGTAATACGTTGACACAGCTCCGGCCAGGACAATCAACCAATAGTAGAATTTTACGCCGGGAAATAAATAAACTGCCATTACAAAAACTGCGATCCAAATCAATGAGAACACAATATTTTGAATTGTAAATGCAGTTTTCCATCTCAGGTTGTACTCTTCTGAAATTATTACCACCCATTTTGCAAGGAGGACAGCGATCAACGGAATTACAGGAAAAACATAATTGGGTAATTGGCTTTCTGAACTGCTTATTATCAGAAAATAAACCCAGATTCCGGTAAAGGTTACATATTCAACCGCTTTAAACTTATTCTGAATTAGTTGTTTAAACTCCAGAAAAACGACAAAAAACAGTAATAAACTCCAGGGTAAAAGCAGGTAAAGCAGGTTGTGGAGGTAAAAAAACGGATCGTTTACAGCATTGGCAACATAAGATCCGGTATATCTGCCTGCCATGTTTTCCCAGAAGAAAAACCGGATCCCCTCCCACCCGAATTGATTGCTAAGTCCGAGAATGGCCGGGCTGACAACGACAAATGATATAACAATCCCCAATAACCATCTTGCATCCAGAAGTTTTTGAAATTCTTTTTTAAGAAGGATATGGCCGCCCACCGCGAATGCAGGAATGGCCGCACCAATCGGACCTTTCGTGAGCATTGCCAGTCCAACCGCGACAAACCCGAAGATAAAATTTTTGTTTTTGCCGGTTTTTACAAATTCGAAAAGTTGCCAAACAGAAAGGGTGATAAAAACCTGCAGCAGCGTATCGGTATGAATATCCATTGTGTAAAGGGAATAAATACAGGAGGTAAACATCAGTACCGCGGTTAACATTCCGGTTTGCTTGTTATATAATGATTCCCCCAACTTGAAAGCCGCGTAAAATCCGAATAAAACAACAAGAAATACCGGAAATTTAAACCAGAAATTGGAAATTTTGCCCACCTGAAAACCGGCTGCTCCTAACCAAAACAGCAATGGCGGTTTTTGGTCGTAAGCTTCACCGTGAACCGTGAGGTTTATATAATTTCCGTTTTCGTATATTTCTTTCGAGATGGTTGCATATTTACCGGCATCCCGTGTAACATCAATAAAAAGTCCTGATAAATATCCCGCAAATGCCAGTAAAACATAAAACGAAAGAATAATTATCAGTAACTTTTTATGATTCATAAACCGAATTGATTTCATTATTAGGTGTTCATCGCACCGCAGACAGTAATCACCTGTCCGCTCACATACGACGATAAATCAGAAGCCAGGAACAAAGCAACGCCTGCCACTTCTTCCGGGGTTCCGCCGCGTTTCATCGGAATGGATTCTTCCCAGGCTTTTCTGGCCTCTTCCGGGATTTTTGCAGTCATTTCGGTAATAATAAAACCGGGGGCAATGGCATTCGACCTGATTCCGCGTGAACCCAACTCACGGGCAATTGATTTGGTAAACCCGAGAATTCCGGCTTTCGAGGCCGAATAATTGGCCTGCCCAGCATTTCCGCTGACACCCACAACCGAACTCAGGTTAATAATTGAACCACTGCGTTGTTTCAGCATGGTTTTCTGAACCGCTTTTGTAAAATTAAACACCGATTTCAGGTTTACATTAATCACGGCATCCCACTGTTCTTCGGTCATTCGCATTAAAAGCGTGTCTTTTGTGATACCGGCGTTGTTCACCAAAACATCCACCTGCCCGAAATCACTCACTATTTCATTCACAACACGGTCTGTATCATCAAATTTGCTGGCATCAGAAGCATAACCTTTTGCTTTTACGCCGAATGCTTCCAGTTCAGCCTGTGTGTTTTTCATATTATCGTCGTTAAACAGGTCGGTAAAGGCAACATTGCATCCTTCCTGCGCAAACTTTACAGCAATGGCTTTGCCAATGCCACGGGAAGCACCCGTAATAATCGCTGTTTTTCCTTCAAGTAGTTTCATCTTCTTTGTTTAAATTCAAGTATTCATTTCGCGCCAAAATTATAAAAATTGTTTATAACTGAACGTGTCATATTTTTGCTGCCAAAATTCATCGTTCAACCGGAATGTTTGCCGGAAAAACGGAAAGCATTACTTTTACAAAACATTTTCTAAAAATCATCGATGGGCAATTTGTCTAAGAAACGTATCTGCATTTTTTCACACTACTTTCAGGGAAATTACATCCCTTATTATGTGCTGGTTTACTTAAATGAATTGAAGAATTACTTTGATGAAATATTGGTTGTAACCAATACACGAAACCCTGAAAACATCGCCCAAATCGAAAATCCCCCGTTTTCAGTTCTTTTTGTAAATAACGAAGGGTATGATTTGGGGATGTTTTACAAAGCATTCAGGAAAATTAACTATTCAGATTATGAGCAAATTGCTTTTATAAACGATTCGAATGTTGTTTTCGGGAGCCTCCGGTTGCTGTTTGAATGGGGCAATAAACAGCCGGTTGATTTCTGGGGTATGGTTGATTCACACCAGCAACCGGGTTACTCGACGCATTCCGATAACTATCATATCCAGAGCCATTTTATTGTACTGAATAAAAAGGCAATTGATTTGCTGCCTGTGTATATGGACCAGGTTAATTTCGAAGAATTGATCAAAATCAGCGATATCAGCTTTTTGAAGAAAAAAGTAATTAATGACTGGGAAATTGGTTTTACGCAGTTTTTACTCAAAAATAAACTAACCTGCAAAACTTATATCGACAGCAAGAAGTACGCAGAGCGGTACAAAAACGGGTTGCCGGTTAATGTTACAACCAAACTTTATGGTTATACCATTGCCGATGGCGTGCCGGTAATTAAAAAGCGGGTTATAACATCGACTGATTTGCGACATATTTTTACAATCAAAGGAAATTGGAAGCGATTAATTAAAAAGTATGGAGAAGATTCTTTCGGAATTGAGCAATTGATTAAAGAACTGCAAACAATCAGAAAAAATGAGATAAAAGCCAGGATTTCAAAAATGCTTCAATGATGATGTGTATAGATGAATTCTCTGTTAATTTAAAATGTAATCTGGAACATAACAATGATTGATCAATCGACTATTTGCGCCATATCAACCTCGCCCGGTGTCGGGGCCATTGCGGTAATCCGGCTTTCAGGAGCCGATGCAATTGCGGTGGCAGACAAAGTATTTAAGAGTGGCAAATCAGGCAAAAAACTGGCAGACCAGCCTGCCAATACCGTTCATTTTGGTAAAATTCAGTCGGATGAAGAAATGATTGATGAAGTGATTGTGGCAGTATTCAAAGCTCCACATTCATTTACGGGCGAAGATATTGTTGAGATTTCGTGTCATGGGTCGGTTTATATTCAGCAGAAGATACTTGAGCTATTGCTGAAAAACGGTGCCCGTTTGGCTTTTCCCGGTGAGTTTACCCAGCGTGCATTCCTGAACGGTAAAATGGATTTATCGCAGGCGGAAGCCGTGGCCGATGTAATTGCCTCGTCGAATGCAGCAGCGCACAAACTGGCGATGAACCAGATGCGGGGTGGTTTTTCGCGCGAAATCAACGAGCTGCGTGACCAATTGCTGCATTTTACTGCCATGGTGGAACTGGAACTCGATTTTGCCGAGGAAGAGGTTGAATTTGCCAACAGGACACAACTCCGGCAGTTGACAGAAAAAATTGAAAAACTGCTGGCCCGGCTTGTAAATTCATTCCAATTGGGAAATGCGATCAAAAACGGTATTCCGGTGGCCATTGTCGGCGAAACAAATGTCGGTAAATCAACGCTTTTAAATGCTTTGCTGAACGAGGAAAAAGCAATTGTTTCCGATATTCACGGAACCACGCGCGATGTGATTGAGGATGTCGTTAACCTTCACGGAACTGCTTTCCGGTTTTTTGACACCGCCGGTATCCGCGATACCAAAGACGTGATTGAAACATTGGGTATTGAAAGAACCTACAGCAAACTGGAACAGGCTGCCATTGTTTTACTGGTTACCGATTTGCAAAACCCCTACCCGGTTGTTGCTGAACGGATTAACGATATAAGGAAAAGGTTGAATGAAGAGCAGAAACTGATTATTGTGGGAAACAAACTCGATTCGGCCATTCACGACACCATGGTGCAAATGGAAGCCATTGATTTAAACGACCATGAAAAGCTGGTATTTATCGCTGCCAAACAAAAAACAAATCTCAATCAATTGGTTGATTTGTTGTTAAGCGCTGTCAACCTCCATATTGCCGACAGTCAGGATGTGATTGTCAGCAATGTAAGGCATTACGAAATATTGCGCAATGCACACAACGCCATTCTGCGTGTGCTCGAAGGAATTGACTCGGGAATTACAAACGATTTTCTGGCCCAGGACATCCGCGAATGTTTGCATTATCTGGGCGAAATCACCGGCGAAATCACCAACCACGAGGTTTTAGGACATATTTTTAAGAATTTCTGTATAGGAAAGTAAACTATTTATCACTTGTTTTCTTTTCGTTTCATTTACTGCACTTTACGATTAATTTTGTATCTATTTTTGTTGCCCATTATTACTTTTTTGCTTATATTTGTTGTGTAGTTGTTGCCTAATTTCTCTCTTTTGTTGCCCAACAACCATTTCGGCGAAATGATGGCAGTAATTGACAGTTAACGGCAGTCAGCGACATAAACAGGCAGTATTTGACATGAGCAGCACAATCCAGGTTCAAAAGATATGCGAGTTTTGCGGAAAGGAATTTACCGCTCAAACTACCGTTACCCGCTTTTGTGGACATGGTTGCGCTTCCCGCTCCTACAAACAGCGCAAAAAGGAAAACAAAATCGGATGGGCTGTTGAGGAAACCAACCGACAGAAAGTATTTGCCGCTTCCGATATTCAAATAGAAGTAATCCAGCAAAAAGATTTCCTTTCTATTAAAGAAGCTTATACCCTGCTGGGTATTAGTGAACGCACTTTTTTCAGGCTCCTTAAAACGGGAACCATACCGGCTGCCCGATTAGGAGGCAGAACCATCATCAAAAGAAGCATAATCGATAAACTCTTTGCACTATGAAAGTAACATTGCGCGAACGCGAAAAAAACGGACAGGTCAGCCTTTACCTGGACTATTATCACAAAGGCAAACGACAATATGAATATTTGAGGTTGTATTTGATTGCCAAACCACGGACACCAGATGAACGCATCCAAAACAAGAAAACGCAACAACTGGCTGAAACCATAAGGGCCAAAAGACAATTGGAGATTCAGAACGGTATTTTTGGAATAAACGATTTGGAGCGGCTGAACAGCAGTTTTCTGGCCTATTTTGAGCTTCTGACAGAGAAACGGAAGGAAAGTGATGGCAATTATGGAAATTGGAAAAGTACGCATAAACACCTCAAAAAGTTCTCAAAAGCCAATGTAAAATTCTCAGATATTGACAAAAAATGGCTTGATGATTTGAAATATTATTTGGTACATGATGCCGGGACCAAACACAACCAGAAACTATCACAAAACTCCTGCGTTTCATATTACAACAAAGTTAAAGCAGCTCTGAAAGAGGCGGTTAAAGATGGGTATATGCTTCGCAATCCCGCCGAGGATACTGATGGAATAAAAGAAGCCGAAACAAAACGCGAATTTCTTACGCTGGACGAGCTGCAAAAGGCAAATAATTCCAAATGTGATATTCAGGTGGTAAAAGATGCATTTATTTTCAGTGCATTGACAGGACTTCGGTTTTCCGACATTCAGAAATTAACCTGGGAAGAAATCCAGTATTCGGATGAATTGGGCCATTATATCCGCTTTAAGCAAAAGAAAACCAAAGGACAGGAAACATTGCCCATTTCGGAAGATGCAGTAAAAATTGCCGGAAAGAGATTGACTGCCGATGAACCCGTTTTTCGTGACCTGACATATAGCGAATACAATAACCAAAAGATTCGTGAATGGATGATTCGCGCAGGAATAGAAAAGTATATAACTTTTCATTGTGCCAGGCACACGTATGCCACACTTCAGTTAACTTTGGGAACCGACATTTACACAGTTTCAAAGCTTTTAGGACATAGAAACCTTAAAACAACCGAGGTCTATGCCAAAATTATTGATGAAAAGAAAGTGGCGGCAGCAAACCGGATAAAACTATTTTGATGGAAAACTATTTTTCAATTGCAAATAATATCCTTACAGGTAGTTTGCGCCCCTGGACCAAAGAAAACCAGGACGAATTAAAATTTGGTCACCTTTTAAATTCAAAGCTACGTCAGAATAAAGATAAACCGTCTGAGTATTGTGGCGCAGCAATTCAGGCTTTTAAAACGCTCAATTTTTCAACCGAAAATGAAAACCTGGAAGAGTTAAAAGAATTGTCTCAGGTTGAAATTCACGAGAAGATAAAAATCGATATTCCGCAATTTTTCAACAAACAAACAGAATTTTATACTTATCTCATTAATAATTCATTCCAGTGTATTTGGTCAGGAACTTTTGAAATTATTAAAAAATCTGATGAAATAGATGGCACATACAAACTATTTAAACTGTTCAACAAACTTGAAGCATTAATAGATTTATTCAAATTAGGAATAAACTCAGACAACATCACAAACCATGTTTTGAATACCCTCGGGATTCATTTATTTGTTACCCACTTTGTTTTGTTGCGAAAGTTTAACAAGTTGATTGATTTTGAAGTATTGAATGAAAATGAGTTAATATATAGGCTTTGCCCTGAATTTGAATCTGAAAAGAACAATAAGCAAAAGTTGGCCTTTTGGCTGGAGAAATATTTAACCGACAAGGAACCAATAAGTGAAACAATAAACGATTCAATAATAAAGCCTGAACCGATTACCGTTAAACCACAGGAAACACAAAGAGTTTTATTCACTCCGATTTTGGATGATAACAGACCTTTGAAAAAAGGAGTTGCATCTTATCATGATTTGGTCAGGATTCCTCATCGTTTTGGATTGTTTGAGGAAGAGCTATTCCAAAATGATTACATCACAGATAAATATGCGTATTGCGGTAAGCAGGGCTATAAAAACCAGTTGGCAATTATCTTTCATGTTCTGATTGAAAAAAACTATTTTAAAAAATTCAATGATTCAACGAAGAAAAAAATTACTTCAAAAGACATTGAAAAATTTCTAAGCCACAGATACGATATTGATTTGGATAAACAATTCCGTTCATATATAAAGAAACCTGATGAAAGAGCAAATTTTATCGATGCTACATCATGGTTATATCAATTACCCATTTGCTGAATTGCGGTAATTTGCTGTCATTTTACCATTTCAAATTTCCAATCATTTATTTAAATTGCTGAATAACAGCAATTTGTAATCTGTCATTTTTCCAAAAAAATATTACCAAAAATCTCTCGCGAAATTTGAGTTGTCTTTGAAAATCAAAGATGTCTTCTGGCCAGAAGTCCATTTAATAATTCTTAATCGTTAAAAAAATGGACGAGAAGATTTTTGAAAAGCTTGAAAACATCGAGCGGATGTTGGTAGAGCAGAATTTATTGAAAAAAGAAGTTTTAAACTTCAGTGAAGCAGCGGTTTATCTTGAAGTTTCACATTCACACCTGTACAAACTTACCAGTTCGGGTGCGTTACCGGCATACAAACCAAACGGCAAGAAACTCTATTTTAACCGGAAGGAACTCGACACCTGGTTACTCAGCAACAAACAGGTTACCACAACCGAAATCGAAGAGCAGGCAAATCAATACCTGATGAAAAAAGGGAGGATAAGATTATGAACGAAATTATCCAGGCATTGCTTGCGCTTTCATCCGACCTTAAAGAAGTGAAAGCATTCATTTATGCCATGAAACAAAGAAAGGTAGAATACTTCAAAGAATCATGGATTGACGGACAGGATGTTCTGCTTGCGCTGAACATCAGTCCACGAACGCTCCAAACCTTGCGGGACAATGGCACTTTGCCATTTTCCCGCATCAGCGGAAAATTCTATTACAAAGTTTCCGACCTCGAAACTTTGCTTGACTCCAATTATACCGGAAACCTCAAAAAAACAGGCAGAAATGGAACTAAGTAAAAAAGCCATCCTCGACAAAACGCATTATGGACTTAACATTTATGCCCATATTCTTCGCTCATTTTACCCCGATGAATTAGTCATTCATCTATCTGGTAAAAAATGCCTGCCTGCCCGGAATCCGTTTAACAACGGAAAAGAAACATTGATTCTTGAAAACAGGGACTGGGTTTTCTGTTTTCAGGATGTTGAAAATCCTGATTTTACCGGCAATCCATTCGATTTTGCAGCTTTGTATTACAACCTCACTGGATTTGATTTACTCAAAAAGCTGGATGAAGATTTAAACCTGGGGATTTTAAAAGAAACCAGATTTCATTCCCCCTGCCCTACTAAAAAACTAATCCTGGAATCCATCCACCCAAAGGTTTTGATTCCGAAATTCAGTTTTTTCAGGCACCCGGTAAGAAATACAATTCCCGAGCGGGAAATCAATCTGCTTGAAGTTTTTGAACTCATTAAAAGCAATAAATACAAACAGCAAACAGAAGAGTTGCGAAGCCTTCTTTCTCCCCTCCCTTTCGGGGAGGGGTCGGGGGAGAGGCTTAATTCAGCACGGAAATACAAAGCCGAAAACTTTGATTATGCAACATTTTCCGGCATTTTCAGCAAACGGGGCGACAACAATCTTCTGAAACATTCAGGATTGATTACCATCGATTTTGACCACATTTCCGATGTTGAAACGTTGAAAGAGAAGTTACTGGCCGACGAATATTTCGATACCGAAATGCTTTTTATTTCGCCATCCGGCGATGGTTTGAAATGGATTGTTGCGATTGACCTTACCAAAGGCTCACACCAGCTTTATTTCAAAGCAATTGCAGCCTATATCCTGAAAACCTACCAGTTGGAAGTTGACAAATCAGGGAAAGACATTTCCCGGGCCTGTTTCCTTCCTTACGACAGCGAAGTGTTTATCAATCCAAAATACCTGCAGCAATGAGCAAAAAAGAATTTATCCCATCCGACTGGCTGCCAACCGAGAACATTCCGGAAAATCGTACAGACGCACAATTGTGCGTCTCCGATTCTGCTAAACCTGCAATTCAGGTTGAAATCGAAACCATCATTTCGCGAATCGAATCACAGCAAATCGACATAACTGCCAATTATGCTGATTGGCGGGACGTTGGTTTTGCCTTTGCCGATGCTTTTGGCGAAACCGGCAGGGATTATTATCATCGAATTAGCCGGTTTTATCCCAACTATTCAGCTTCCGAATGCGATAAACAATTTGATAATTGTTTGAAAGCAAAAGGAACCGGAATCACAATAAAAACTTTCTTTCACCTTGCACAACAAGCCGGTATTGATATAAAAACCACAGTTTCAGATTCCTCCCCTGTTTCAGGCGAGCTGTCCGACGGACAGAGGGATATAGTTGAAACAAATTCTGAATTTGAATCAGAATCTGTTTTCAACACCCCAAAAATCCCGTCGGAAGTTTATCATCATCTGCCCGAAATATTAAAGGAAAGTGTAGACATGTTTCAGGATGCAACGGAAAAGGAT
Organism: Prolixibacteraceae bacterium; assembly: GCA_029265875.1. GTDB lineage: Bacteria > Bacteroidota > Bacteroidia > Bacteroidales > Prolixibacteraceae > Draconibacterium. The sequence goes on along the minus strand of JAJUGS010000039.1, from coordinate 5,503 downwards.
GTTTTTCTGATTGGTGCGATTACTGTTATCAGCGGATGTTTACCCAAAGTGGAAGGTATTTATTTTGATGAGCCGGTTTCAGCACATCTGTACTCATTTATTACTGCTCCGGCAGGTTCTGGAAAAGGCAAATTGAAATGGGCAAAATACTTCGGGATGAAGATTCATAAATCGATGGTGGAACAATCAATATTGCAAAAAGAGCAATATGAGCATGAAATGGAGCAGTACAACAATCTGAATAAAAACCAGCGGTTGGGAATTGAAAAGCCCAAAGAACCCAAGCGGAAAATGTTTTATATCCCTGCTAACAGCAGCGCATCAGCTTTTATTCAGGCGCTTTCCGACAATGATTTCAAAGGAATAATTTTTGAAACAGAAGCTGATACTTTAGCCGGAACACTAAAGCAGGATTGGGGCAATTTCAGTGATGTGTTGCGAAAAGCTTTTCACCACGAAAGTACAAATATGTTCCGCCGAAAGGATAACGAACACATTGAAGTGGAAGACCCGCACCTGGCCATCGCCCTTTCTGGTACTCCAAAACAGGTGCATAATATGATGCCTGATGTGGAGAACGGATTATTCAGTCGGTTTTTGTATTATGCTTTTGAAGATTACAGCGATTTTAAAAATCCGTTTATCTCGCATCAAAAAGTGAATTACGTCGATTTCTTTGAACATCAGGGAATCCGTATGCACGAATTATACAATTTGCTGGTTAATCTTCCCCAGCCGGTACGTTTTACTTTTACTGCTGAACAAGGAGAAAACTTTACAAACCAGTTTGACCTGCTTTACAAACGAAACCGCATGTTACTGGGAAACGATTTTAATGCAAACAGCAGACGATTAGGATTAATTACTTTCAGGATTGCAATGGTTTTACGAACCCTTCGAATTTTGGAGGAAGGTGATGTTACCAATCCATTGGTATGTTCTGAGATTGACTTTCAGACAGCCATCCAAATAGCATTTACATTGGAGAAACATGCCATTGCAGTTTTCCAGAATCTTCCAAATAACAACCTGCAGGGTATTAAACTGCGTTTTTACAATGCACTTCCCGGAAATTTTAATCGCCAGGATTATTTGACAATCGCCAAAGCACTGGAAATTAAAGATAAAACAGCAGAAAAATATATCGGGCAGATGAAAGAAATCGGACTTCTGCAGCATGAACACAATAACTACATTAAATCAGGTTCGTTAGACGATATTAAAAAGGGGAAATAGGAAACAGCGGATTTATAGTATTAACCAAATTCCCTCCCCTTGGGGAGGGTTAGTGAGGGGCTTTTCCCATGTTTCCTACAAATCCTCCGTCCTGTATCATAATATTTGAATCTGTTTGCACTTATTTATGTATTCTTTAGTATTTTAGCACACATCTGTTTTTTTGATGACCAAACCTAAATAATTTAAGGATGAATCTTCGTTCTGGCCAGATAATTGAAATGCGAAACCGCCTTTGGCGGGTTGATGAATTTTCTGAAAATGAATTATATGCAACCCCTATCAATGGTGATTACAACGACAAAAGGGTTTTTCTACGCAATGTGGAAGAAATAAAACCTGCTGAACTGGAAACGATTTCCAACAACCTTGCTGGCGACTTTCAGGCACAACGGATGTTATTGCTTGCCTATCGCTTTGATTTAATGCATGGTTCGGCTCCGTTTTTAAGCTTACAACGTTCAGCGGTTATTCCTTACAATTACCAGTTGGTTCCTTTGGTGTTGGCGCTCGAAAAACCGCAAACCCGTTTATTGATTGCCGACGATGTGGGTTTGGGAAAAACCATTGAAGCCGGTTTGATTATTTCGGAATTAATGCAGCGGGGAAAGGTGAAGCGGATTCTCATTTTAACTCCGGCAAACCTGAAAGAACAATGGCAGGAAGCAATGGAATATTTTTTTCATATCGATTCGAAAATTATTTCATCGCTGTCGCGTAAGGAATACGAAAAACAACTTCCGGCCGGTGCCAATCCCTGGCAATACTTTCAGGTTGTGATTGCTTCTATTGATTATGCAAAAGCTCCTGAAATAAAACATCTGATTCAGGAACAAAACTGGGATTTGGTATTGGTTGATGAAGTTCATCTGTGTTCCAGGCCTCATGCCACTTTCAAATCGGCCAAACAGATGAAGCGGTATGAACTGATTCGCGATTTGGGTAAAATTCCAAACGTACTTTTTCTTACTGCCACACCTCACAATGGATATACCGATTCTTTCGCCAGCATTCTTGAAATCCTGAACAATAAAATTGTTACAGTAACATCTGGTAATACATTTTTAAACAAACCTGCAGCAAAATACAATGTATGCCAGCGCAACCGAAAAAAACTGGAAGATTGGTACAAAAAGCAAAATAAAAAAAGTCCTTTCCCGAAAAGAATAGCCAGAGAGATTTTTGTCGATGTAAACGAAAGCAAAAAGCTGGCAGCTTGTTATGCCCAGGTATTGGAATATGGAGACCGGTTGTTGGTGAAAAGTCAAAATTCAGGACGACAGCACAATATTGCCACCTGGGTGGCTTTTCACTTGCAAAAAAGGGCAATCAGTTCTCCATATGCTTTGGTTTGTTCCATCGAAAACAGGCTTCATTCATTAAAAGAGAAAGTTTATACAGAAGATACTGACGAGGAGGAATTGAGTGGTTCGGTTCAGGATTTATTTTTTGAGGACCGGTTAAACGACGAAATGGCCTCTTCAAAATTAGACAAGGAATTGCTCGACGAAACGGACAAAATTATGTTGGAAGAATTGCTGAAACTGGCAAAATCAGTCAAAACCTCAGATGATGTTAAGTTTCAGGAACTCAAAAACAAGGTAATTCCGGAACTGTTTCAGATTGACAATAAAATCATTGTTTTTACGAAGTACAAAGATACGCTCGACTACCTGGAATCAAATCTAACCGGCAACGGATATGATATTTTTACCATGCACGGCGATTTAAGCCTGAACAAACGGCACGAAATCTTTTTAAACTTCGAAAATTCAAAGAAAGCCATTCTAATTGCCACCGACGTAATTTCCGAAGGGTTAAACCTGCAGCGGCTTGCATCCTGTATTATTCATTACGAATTACCCTGGAATCCTAACCGCTTGGAACAGCGAAATGGTAGGATTGACCGCATCGGGCAACAACGCGAAAATGTACACATCAGAACTTTTGTGTTGGATAAAACCCTCGACAAGGATATTCTCGACCTGTTAATCACAAAAGCCAACAACATCAGGGAAGACCGTGGATACAGCGCTGCTTATTTTGGCGACGAGGAATACATTAAATCGGTTTTGCAGGAAGCCTCCGACCGCAGCCGGAAACGCAGAAAGAAAAACGTGCAGGAAGGCCCTACCCTTTTCGATGCCATCGGGTTTGACCAGGTAAAACAGGCCGTAAAAAAGTCGCTGAGCAAGGAGGAAGATGAAAAACGGCTGAAAAAAATTGACGACGAAAGTTTTTATGACAGCCTGAACATCGACCTTCCCGAAATCGACAAACGGATTTCTGAGACACAATCAATAGTCGGTTCACAGCGCGATGTGGAGGTTTTTGTAAAAGCAACCTGTGCATTTTTTAAAAGTGTTTTTATCGAACGCAGAGATGGTTTTCAGGATATTAAACTCACCGACCCGCGTTTACAACTGCCACGATATGGCGACAAACTTTCAAAAATCACCTTCGACCCCGAAATTGGCTTAACCAATCCCGATGCGATGGTGCTCGAAATTGGCCACCCGTTTGTTCGCAGGCTCATCGAAATTGTAAAATCCGAGTTTTTCGGGAAAAACGGAGTGTACGGACGAAATGCCTGGTTCTACGCAGAACAGGTTCATTCGGTAAGTTTTATCTACAATGTGCTGGTACGCTACACTGTTGGACTTCATGAAAAACAGGTCATTGAAGAAATGCTGACTTTTGGCTTCGATGGCTTCAGCCACGACGAAATTGAGGAAACCCTTTTACGCAGCATCAGCCCTGCTTCCACAACACAATCGTTGAGTGAAGACGATTTCAAAGATTTAATGACCGAGGCCCTCAGTTTTCCGGGATTTGGCAAAATCATGGAAAATAAAATCGAACAACGCCGCATGAAACTCATTTCCGAACGTCAGGAACTCTATAAAAAAATCATCAAAGAATCGGATAATACGGAAGAAACCACCTGGATTGACGATATGATTTACATTGAAAAGGCTGGTGCCGACCTCCTGACAATTACAGTTGTTTTACCCTTAAATTAACCAGTCGATGGCACATAGTTTTATCAACACAAGCGGGAATATCATTACAGAAGACTTTTGTAACCAGTTGCTTACCGAAACAAAAGCTGAATACGTTAAAAACAAATCGTTTGGCGAAGATGTAAAAAAGATTGACGAAGACATTGCCACCACCTTTGAATTGTTACGCGAACGCTGGGAAGAAATCCGTACAAAGGTTTTGGAAGACCAGTTTGATACCACCCAGTTGCGCGACCGCTGGATAAAACCCTTTTTATCAATGTTGGGTTTCGACCCGCAATACAACGCGCACAACCTGAAAAACAACGCCGGTATTGAATACCACATTCCCTACCGGGGTTGGAACAGTGCCGAAGCTCCGCTCATTCACATGGTGCATAGCAGTGCCGATTTCGATACCCGCGATAAAAACAGCCGCACACACCCCGGGAAAAGTCCACACGACCTGTTGCAACAATACCTCAATACTTCTCCCCACAGTTGGGCAATACTCATCAACGGGAAAAGGGTGCGCATCCTGCGCGATTTCTACCACTCCATCACCAAAGGTTTTATTGAGTTCGACCTCGAAGGAATTTTTGAATCGGCAAGCACCGAACAGTTTCGCATCCTGTACCGGATGATGCATGCCAGCCGTTTTGCAGGGCAATTCAAAACGAAAGATAAACCTGCCGGTGATGATGAGGAAACACCCAAATCATCGTGCCTGCTCGAAGAGTTTCATGTAAAATCGAGGGAAACCGGTGTAAAAGTGGGCGAAAACCTGCGGAAACAGGTTCGTATTGCCATCGAAACGCTGGGCAATGGGTTTGCCGAAAACCTCAATCCCGATGAGTTCGATGAAGCCAACGTAAAGAAGTTTTACAGCGAAACCCTGAACATCATTTACCGCCTGCTCTTCCTGCTTTTTGCCGAACAAAAAGGTTGGCTACCTGTAAAAAACAGCATTTATGCACGGACCTACAGTGTTGATTCGTTACGGCAACGTGCCGAAAAAGCCGACTATGAACACGACAACAACGAAGACCTGTGGGAAGGCCTGAAAGTTACTTTCCGGCTGGTTACCAAAGGCTATACTTTTCCCAACGGCGACAACATCAACGCTTTTGGCGGACAGTTGTTTTCTGACGAAAGGATTTTCCACATCAAATCGCCGCTGAAAAACAAACACCTTTTAAAAGCAATTGATGCCCTTTGTTTTTTTGAAGACAAGAAGGAGAAAAATCTGAAAACAAAAATCAATT
>JAJUGS010000318.1 GCA_029265875.1 Prolixibacteraceae bacterium | reverse complement strand
GTCAGGTATTTTTCCCAGGCCGATTTGTTGGCAGCCACCACCGCGTCGAAATCCCACCGAAACCCATCGAGTTCGGTGGTTAAATTCAACCTGGCCTGCTCCACCGAAACCAGCGAAATGGCCGTTTGCTGCTGAATCACCTCGTTTTCGACGGTGGCGAAACGGAAAAAAACGCCGCAATCGTCGTGTCCGCTGAATTCACTGATATTCAATTTCTTTTCAACCGGTTTTTTCCAGTCTTCCCCATAACGTTTTTCGGGGCCGGTGTAGGGTTGCGCCTGAAATCCGCCCATTTCGAGGCAAGGCTTGCTGAAACGGGTCACAAAATGCACGGTATAGTCGTTGCCATCCACCACATAACTTACCGAACCTTCAGCCTCGGTGGCGCTTACAAGCCTGACACTTGCCTTCGGAATCGCACAGCCATATTCTTCCTGCGGATAAAGGAATTTAAAAATGACATTCGACTGGTTGGATTTTGGAAATGTATAGCGAAGTACGCCGCACCGCGTGGTGGATGTCAGCTCCACATCGATGTTGTAATCGTAGAGTTTTACCCGGTAATAGCCCACTTCGCCCTGTTCGTTTTTCTTCTCGATGCGCGATTTGTAACCAGCCGTCCACATGTGATAGCCAAACGGGCCATCGGCTGTTCCGGGGTAAGTTTTTACTACGCCCACGGTAGGCATTACGCTGGGGCCGTTCATTGTATAGGAATGAATAAAACTGAAACCGTTGATGGCGTTGATGTTGTATTCGTAACCAGCGCACCACGAACTTAATTGGTTGTCGGGACTCAGGCGCACCATCCCCATTGGCATTACCGGCCCCGGGAAAAGCATCCAACGCGAGTTGGAGGTACCGGTAAAAACATTTACATAGTCGATGTTGCGTTTTTGTGCAACGACCGAAAAGACTGTGCAAAACAACATCAGGATCAGTGAAAACCTTTGGATTCGTAATTTGGCTGTTTGGTTCATTCGTCAGGTGTTGTATTTTTTAGGTTTAATGTGTCATCCATCCATTTTGCCGGATTGCTGAGGATGTATTTTTTTATTCGCAGGTATTCTTCTTCGTCCCGAATAATGTGATCGTGGTAATTCGGTTGGAAAAAATGATTGTCACGGCTGTATTTCGGGATATTTAAATGATTGTCGTCGATGAAATCATTGATTTTTGAATTGATGGCCGATTTAAATCCCGCCACAAACGATGAAATGGATTTGGGTTTTCGGTTGAACCCGGGTTGGTTGGGGGATTGGTTGGACGGGGATTTTTTCAAAATCACAATGGCGTGCAAATGATTGGGCATTATGATATATTCGTCCAAAAACAATTCATCGCGTATTTCAAACGATTTTAACCATTCACGGTCAACAATTTGGCCAAAACCGGATAATTGAATTTTTGCGTGGGTTACACGTCGAGACGCACGGCCGTGCGTCTGTACATGCGAATCGTCACCACCATCCGTCGCAACAATTTCGCCCAAAATACAATCGCGGTTTTGGGTAACCAACGTGATGAAATAATATCCATTACCCGAATAATCCCATCGGGGCATTCGGTGCGATTGAATCCGGTATTTGTTTTGAAATTTGTCCATTGCATTTTGATTGATTGATTGATTGATTGATTGATTGATTGATTGCCTGCCTGTTGAGACGCACGGCCGTGCGTCTCTACAGGCCGTGCGTCTCAACAGGCCGTGCGTATCTACAATTCCTTCAACCACGCAACAGCCGCCACGGTATAGGCAAACGGAACGTCCCATTGTTCCTGGGTGCTCCATTCCACCACGTTCGATTGTTCCTGGTAAGGCGAATCGTTGGCATAACCGAGAAAACCCACCACCATGGCATCGGGAATTTTATAGGCCACAAAATTGGCCGGAACGGGGTGACGAAAGCCCACACCCAGTGCCAGACAGAGGCTGGCCGGGTTATGGCCGGTGGTCCATTGAATCATTTTTTCGGCTTGCACCTGGTATTCGGGTTTGTTGAGCAGTTTCCCGGCTTTGGCCAGAAAATATGCCTGCGCCATAAACACGCCACCATTGCCGTGGGGCAGTTGTTTGGGCGCGTAAAGGTGGATAAACGAGCGCACGTAACGGTTAGCCACACCGGTTGAACGGAAAGTCTGGTTCTGCGGAAAGGGTGGATTTACATAAACACCATACGGTGTGTAGCCGAAAATATTGGTTTTGGCATCGGCCAGCAAAAAGTTGGAGCCGTGGTCGAGCAGGGCGGTTTTCACCTTTTCGCGCAGCGATTCCATTCCGGCAATATTCAACTCCCAGAACCGTAGCAGCGCAAGCGGCGGCTCGCTGGCAAAAGCAATGGAGCGGTAGCCATCGGTTTTGCCCTCTTCCATGAAATAACCACTTAATCCTGAAGTGTTTATCTCCTGACGTTCGAGCAATTCATTCACGAGCGATTGAATTTTTTCTTTGGTTACCAACTTGCTGTTGCCGTTGTACAATTCGCAGGCGGCCAGCAATTCCTCGGCCACAAACAAGGTACGGCGGTCGGTGTTATGCGCCTGACCGTATTTCCAGGCTTTTTCGGCCAAATAGAGGCATAGCCCTTTTTCGTGCGGTTCAACCACCTGCATCGAAGCCATTTGGTAACGCACAAACTGAAACTGAACCAGTTGATTGTAATTTACCCGAACAAATCGTTCATCGCCAGTGGCCGGAATCCCGTCGGTGTCGTCTTTCGAGTTGTTGGCTATGCAGCCCGGGTGATTTTCGACCCACCAGCCATCTTCGTAGGTGTAGCCAAAACGGAGCATTCCGCCGGCCACATCTTCGTAAACCATGCCATTGTCGGCAATCATGCGTTGAAAATATTGGTTTCCCCAACGAAGTTCATCGAGCGCCTGACGCTGAAACAGCGGATGCCCTTTTTGCGCCAGCAAGGTAAGTGCCTCTACATTACCCTGTGTGAGCGAGAGCCATTTGCGCCAGTCGCCGGCATCGTACCAACCGCCTGTAGCCGGCCAGAACGTGCTATCGGTATCCAACTGTGCATCGTCGGTATGCAGCATCGGTCGCACACCGGGAATATCGACCCCCGAACGCTGGTTTTGCAGGAAGCTCAAAAAGCTGCGTTCGAGCCGCTCGTACAGGCGTTTTTCGATGGTAAACGGAACGGTGAAGGCGTATTCGCATTCAATCTGATAAACTCCTTCGGTTTGATAATCGCTGAAATCGGCCTGCCAGAAAGTGCCCCACGAGGTCACTTTTTTCTGGAGCACTCCGCTGTAAAGTGCGCCATCGCCGGGTTTCAGGTAGGTGCCTTTGTCGATATCGATGGGGAAGCGAAAAGGAAACGATTCCCATACTTTATCCTGAGTGGCAGGTGCAGTTCTTGGAATCCTACCGCCAACTTTGGTGATGTAAAACGGAATCTGGTCGGGCAGTTTGGTTTTGCCCTGGTTTTTCACCCAAAAAGTTACGGTTTTTGGCGATTCGGGCCGAAAACCCAACTGGGTGGTTGCCAGCTCGAATTGGGGCTGGGCGTTGGTAATTAAACCGATAAAGAAAAAGGTTAAGATTGAAAAGAGTTGTTTCATATTTTTTGATGTTTCAAATTTTTATTATCGCTCACTGTCCTGCCTTTCAGGCAGTTTTCATCATATCCAATGGCCTTGGGTCGCTGACCCCAAGGTTATGAAAATTAAACACTTTCAGTGTTAAGCCGTGAAATCTTATGACTTGAAAAGTCTGAATTTTCGTAACCGCATGGTCAACGACCTGCGGAAAAAACACACTTGCCCGGATATCTGCCTGAAAGGCAGGACTAAATTTTTACATTAAACGGTATTTATTCAAAAGAACGATTTTCCTGAATGCCTCAGGCAGTCCTGCCTTTCGAGCAGCCTTTTGTTTTGTTCAAATTCCCTGGGTCGCTGACCCAGGGTTATGAAAATAAAACACCTTCGGTGTTAATTGCCAATAACACCGGTGAAATCAATCAATTCAACTTTAAAAACTGCTCAATTTCACTTCTTGTTGGCGCAGATGGTTGCGCGCCCATGCGGGTAACGCTGATGGCAGCGGCGGCGCTGGCAAACTGCAAAGCTGCTTTCATTGGTTTGCCTTCGACAAGCGCCACGG
>JAJUGS010000332.1 GCA_029265875.1 Prolixibacteraceae bacterium | reverse complement strand
CAGCATCGAAACCAACAGACTGATAAATAATCCCAGAATTAACGTGACCGGATAAATCTTTATCAGCAAAACATCGGTCCGTACAATCTCAAACCAAAGTGTATTCAATATTCTGAAAACAAGCGAAGTATAGATAACCGAAACCACAAGTCCCATCAATCCGCCGGTGAGTGCCACCACAAAACCTTCGGTGAGATAAAAACCACGCACCCGTTTTTCTCCAAACCCCAGCGCGCTGAAAAGTTTGATTTGTTGCGCCCTGTTTTCGAGGTTCAGCCTGAAAAGCAGCGAGGTTAAAATGATGCCTGCCACCAGCAAAAAAAAGCTCAGCCCGATAAACAGTCCGCTGAAATCTGTGCCGTTACGGGCGGCGTACAAACCCTGTTCGCGAACCGGGCTGACCATCATTCCCAAATCGCCCGGATTGATTTCGCTTTTGAAGGTTTTCAGGAACAAATTATTGTCAAACGCACCCTTTGCAAACCGCACTGCCGTGTTGCTGCCAAACCGGTTGCCCCAGATTTCATCAGCTTTTTGTTTCGATATAAACGCTTTGGGCGTTCCCTTGTAATCGTTCCAGTATTTTTCGTCTTTGTCGCGGATGGCGTCGAGGTTGATGGGAACACCGGCTTCCCACTCGCGACAGTGTCCGGCATCCGAAAGTCCCGGCAAATGCGGCACCAGTGTTGGGTCGGAGAGGGGGTTGTCCATCGCAATAACTTCTTTCAACACAAAACTGGTTTCCCTCACCAACAACTGGCGCAGCGGCCCGATTTCAAAGTATTTCAATCGAAGCGAATCGCCGGGTTTTACCTGCAAATCTTCAGCAGCCCACTTGTTTAGTACGATTTCGTTTGTTGCAAGAGGGGGGTTGGAAAGGGTGGAAACGAAAGAGTAGGGGATGGAAGAAGAGAAATTTATAGAGACTGAGGGAGATTGATTGTTTGATGACTGCCTACTGCCAACTGCCGCTTCATTTACTCTTTCTTCGCCTTTGCCTCTGCCTTCGCCTTTCTTCTCTATCTCATTCACAAAATATGTCAGAATTGGCCTGGCGCCGGGAAGTTTCAGTAGGACCTCTGCAATTTTTTCATCCAGAAAAACGCGTTCGGTGGAAATCTGCGTTTCGCCCGATTTTTCGATGTTTTCGATTTGAAGCCCTGCATCGGCAGGAGTTAGACAGCTTTTAACCACTTCCACAATTTCTTCGTTTTTCAGTTCGGTTGAAATCAGCAACCGGTTGGCCTTTCCGGTAAATTCCATTAACTGGTTTAACCGCGCAATGGACAGAAAAATATTAAAAGGCGCTGTTTGCGAGTTTTTCAGGTTAAACCGGCCCATTTCTTCGGCTGTAATTACTTTTTTTACCGTTGCCTGCAGCGAAACGCTGGTTTCTTCAGCCGAAACAAACGGCGCATTCATCGGAATCAGGCTGGCTTTTTTTATTCTGACAAGAAGGTTTTCGCCCTCTTTTATTTGCAGTCGCTCGGCGAGGTTTTTGCTAACGGCAATCTCATTGTTTTGAAGGCTGTCGAAAAACGCTGTACCAGCCATTTTACTGAAATCGTTCCGGATTCCGTTTATCTGTACTTTGTTGGCGCGGAATTCACCGCCACCGGCCACTGCCATTCCTTCCAACTGCAAAACAGGAGTCACCTTCAGCGCAGGGTTGGCAGCTTCCATTTCGTTGGCCATTTCCTGCCTGAAATAACGATCGGTTACCGAAACAAGGTGCGTTGTGTTTCCCAGCCGCGAAAAGGTGGACTGCTCAAGGCTGTAACGTACCGAATCGCCAATAATCAGCGAGCCGGTCAGCACCGTGGTACTGACAATAACGCCAAGCGCCACCAACAGGTTTTGGCGGAAATAATGAGTGAATGTTTTTAGTATGTAATCAAGTCTGCCCATTTTTATTTTTTGTCATTTCGACGATAGGAGAAATCTGTTGTTCGATGAGATTTCTCCTCGCATACTCGTCGAAATGACAGCATTGTTGAAGTTATAAATTATGCTACCTTTCCGTTTTTCAGTGTATAAATCTTCTCCATCCTTTCCGCCATTTCCACAGAATGAGTCACCGTAACCAGCGTAATATTTTCTTCTTTGCTGAGTTGAATCAATAAGTCGGTGAGTGCAGTTGCATTTTCCTGGTCGAGGGCGCCGGTGGGTTCATCGGCCAGTAGCAGAGCGGGTTTGTTGATGAGCGCGCGAACCACGGCTGTGCGCTGACATTCGCCGCCCGACATTTCAGCAGGTTTCTGGTTTCGCTGTTTCCAAATACTAACTTTCTGAATCAGGTATTCGGCCCGGCTTTTTTGTTCGTCAGTAATTTTTTGTCCCGAAGCCAGCAGCGGTAAAAGCACATTTTCCCACAAAGTAAGCTGCGGCATCAGGTGGTGCAACTGGAATACAAAACCCAGGTTTTTGTTTCTAAAAGCTGCCAGTTGCTTTTTGTCGTACCCCGAAATCTCGGTTCCTTCAAAAAGTATTTTGCCCGACTCGGGTTGGTCGAGCGCGCCAATAAGGTTGAGCAAAGTGGTTTTTCCGGAGCCGCTGGGACCCACGATGGCAATTCGTTCACCTTTCCCGATTTCGAGATTGAGATTTTGCAAGACCGGCCGGTAGCTGTGCGTTCCCGGTTCGCCGTATCCTTTTGTGATATTTTGTAGTTGCAGCATAGTCTTTCTATTGTGTTCTATGTATCTATGTGGTATTAAATGAACCACATAGACACATAGGGAACATAGTTATTTTCTTAAACTTTCGTACAACCCAATAATTTCGGCTGCGTGGTTGTGGATGTTAAAATGTTTTTTAGTGCCTTCATACCCGGCAATGCTCAGCTTCTCCAGCTTTTCAGGGTCGGTAAGCAACCCGGCCCAGGTTTCCGCCAGTACTTCCGGCGAATTGGGCATGTAATTGACACCACCACCCGAGATTTCGATGATTTCGGGGAAAGCTCCCAAAGCAGGCTGAACCACCGGAACACCCGAAGCCATCGACTCCAGCAGGTACATTCCAAAAGCCTCGCCAATTCTGACCGGCACCGTAACCAATACCACTTTTTTGAAGAAATCGTTTACTTCTTTTCCTTCAAAATCGGGGTGAACCTCAAACTTATCCAAAAGGTTATTTTCCTTCAGCTTGCGTTTTTGTTCTTTCAGAAATTTGGCATCGTCGCCGGTTGAACCGCCCGTGGCAACCAGTTTTACATCTTCAAAACCCGGTTTCTTTTTCAATTTAATAAAGGCATCCACCACAATGTCAAACCCGTCTTTGTGACACATGCGCGAAATGTAGCCAACGTTCCTTTCTTTTTCCTTGGGCGAAACATATTGATAATCATTTACATCAACACCCAAATGAATGACTTTAACCTTTTCATCCGGCAGGTTCATCCGTTGTTTCATCACCACGGCAAAAAAGTGGCTCACCGAAACCAGCATGTCCACATCGGCGGCACGTTCGTGCATCAGGTCCCAAATTTTTTTCTGAAAATGGGGTTGCATCGGGTCAATCCACACATCTTCATCCTGCAATGAGCAAAGTACCGGAACGCCGGTTTTCTCTTTAATACGACGGGCAAGACCTAATAACAAAGCGTTGGAAATGTGGATGATGTCGGGTTTGCAATGCTCGGCAATCCAGTTCACCATGTGGTCGAGTTCCTCTTTCTGGTTTCCCTCTTCGCCCAGCAACATCGAAAGGGTCATGTCTTCCAGCCCTTTTGCATTGGTGGAACCAGCCATCGACGCGGCCATTTTCATCATCGGTTTCGAATTGAGCAGT
>JAJUGS010000252.1 GCA_029265875.1 Prolixibacteraceae bacterium | reverse complement strand
GACTAAAGGATTAAATGAAGAAAGCGCTGGTCTTTTAGCTAATATCATTGTGGAAGCCAATAAAGGAGGAACTGTTTTGCAACGCCCAGTAAAAGGCAAATTTCATTATCTTTTTGGCGACCAATTTCTTGTGGCACCAATTTACGAGGATAAGCTCATCAATAAAATAACCCTTCCAAAAGGAAAATGGCGTTACTTTTTTAACGATAGCGAAGTTTTTGAAGGACCGGTTAATTTTGAAAAAGAGTTTCCGCTTGATGAATATCCCGTGTTTGTGCGGGAAGGTGCTATTATTCCCTTCGATGTAAAAAGAAAATATACCGGGTTGGGAGACGAAACTTCCGATGGTTTCATTACCTGGTTGATTTATCCCAATCGTGAAAATAGTTTTACCGTTCATCATTCCGACCAATCGGGGAGTACCACTCTTTCTGTTACTTCTGATCAATCAGAAATCACGATTCGTTTCGAGGGGATCCATAAACCGCACATTCTTCGGATTCACACAGAAATGAAGCCTGTTTTGGTAAAACTCGATGGGGAAATTATTGCCGATTCATCCAGAATTGTGTTTGATGTGCAGGCAAAAAAACTGGTAATTAAAACCAGTGAATACAAAAAAGGGAATTATTCAATCCATTACAGAAACCAGAAACCCAATTCGATTGGTTTTTAATTTTGCAATATTCAGCCTGTGTAAATCATTTTCCGGATCATTTCAGTAGTATTCTGACCATAATTTCATAATTTCCTAAATACGCTAAATTGATTTAGCGCGCAAATAGCTTGCTCTCATAGTTTTCTGCGTTTTAAAGGACAATATAAAATATGTTGATTGATTATGGTGAAATATTGTGTGGACACGAACATTTATAGTTAAAATATAATGTATAATCTCCAAAATTTTGGTAGTTAGTAGGTTATTGTGTCGGTATCTTTACATTATTGAAAATAGGGAGTTTTTCGATAAATTTTACTTAATAGTTGATTCTGACCGAATTTTAAAGGAAATATTTTAAAAGAGATACATTTTTAAAGTTTAAATAGAATGATAGAAATCCGATTGAGGATTTTTCATTGTTTAGTTTGTTTGGTGTAATATGTCAGTTTTAAAAAAAGTAAGGATTGCAGGAATGCAATACCTTACTTTTTAAGTAATTAGAAGCTAATAACAAAAGAAAAGATGGGTTCAATGAAGCAAAAATGTGAAATGCAAAGGATTGTAATGCTATTATTGCTTTTAATATTGCTCAACCTGATTATTAAACCGGTTTTGCAGGCCCGGACAAATTTGCCCTCCGTTGTTCCCGACCGTATAATTTTGAACCTCACAGAGGAAACATCTAATTCTGTGGCAGTAACCTGGCGGACAGACAATACGGTGGATGATGGATTTTGCGAGATTCATCCGCTTTCAGCTTCCAGAATAATAAATGATTCGGTAAAATCGGTCAAAGCGACAACATCATCAATAAGTTATAAATACAAAGATGAACCGGAAATACGGGCCAACCAGCATTCTGTTATTATCAAAAACCTGAAACCCGGTGGGAAATATTTATACAGGGTTGGCTCAAAGGCAGCCTGGAGTGAATGGTTTGAATATGAATTGCCGGATAATAACAATCAGTTTTCGTTTGTCTATTTTGGCGACCCACAGGCAGATCTGAAATCACAGTGGTCGAGAATGGTCAGAAAAGCTCATGAATACACGGATGATTGTGCGTTTATGTTGTACGGTGGCGATATTATTAACCGGGGTGGAAGAGACACGGAATGGCAGGAGTGGTTTGATGCCGGCTCGTTTATTTTTGCCACAGTTCCGCAGGTGCTCACGCCCGGAAATCATGATTATGCCGACGATGGAATTGACCCTCACTGGAAATACCAGTTTACACAGCCCCAAAATGGCCCGGCAGGTGTTAAGGGAACGTGTTTTTTTACCGATTATGAAAACCTTCGCATTGTTTCAATAGATTCGGCAGTCGAATCAGAGCTGGAAGACGAGAATGGTCAGGCAATGACCAGTCAGAAACACTGGCTCGATTCGGTGCTCACAAACAACGACAAAAAGTGGGTGATTGTTACTACCCATTTGCCTTTTTACTCAACCAACATTAAACGCGATAATCCCCATATCCGCAGAAATTTCCAGCCAATACTCGAAAAACATGGTGTAGATCTGGTACTTACAGGTCATGATCATGCTTATGGAAGAGGTGTTGTCAGCGATAATAAAGATATAAAACCTGCCATTGTTTATGTTGTATCTGTAAGTGGTCCGAAACTTTATGAAGCCGGGGATAAATCATGGATGCAAAAAAGAGGTGGTTACCTGCAATTGTTTCAGAAAATTACAATCAATGGCGATGTGCTCGATTTTAAAGCTGTTACTGCTGATGGTGAAGTTTTTGACCATTTTATTCTGAAAAAAGAGAAGCGGGGAAATAAACTGATTGAACAAAAAACCGATTAAAAATTTCAGAATCGAACATGAACCATATTAAAAAAGACCAGATTATTTCAGTGATTTTAGTGGCCATTTCGTTTGGTACGGCCTGGGCAATACGCGGACAATTTGGCCATGAGCAGGGTGCTGCCTGGGCTGCTGCCATTGGTGGCCTTGCGCTGGTGCTCGCTTCCGGCAGAACCGACTGGCTGCAACGCACAATATCGGTAGCCACCGCTTCGGCAATTGGCTGGGGCATGGGCGGAATGATCAGTTATGGGCAGGTGGTGGGCTATGGCAGAGCCGATAATTTACTGAATGCGGGTTATGGATTGCTGATGCTTTTCGTGATAGGCGGACTGTTTGGTCTTATTGGCGGAGGTCTTACCGGGCTCTCGCTTGAATCAACCAAAGATAAAAAGGTTAACTGGGGCCGCCTGATGGCCGAAATGGTTGCCGGTGCGCTTATTACTTATGGATTTCTGGTCATGCAACTCGAAATCCTGATGACACCGCCCCGTTCAGAAGCCTGGGCATTTTGTTTGGGAGCCGGGCTGGCAATGCTTTGGTACATGGCCCGTAATGGTTTCATTTCATCGCTGAGGGTGGCTTTTTTCACCATGATAGGTGGCGGTTTTGGTTTTGCCTTCGGAAATTTTTTACAGGTGACTGGAAATGTTCTCGAGATCAATTTCAATATGTGGAATGTGATGGAATACAGTATTGGTTTTTTTGGCGGTGGCGCCCTGGCCTATAGTGTATTTACTTCGCCCTGGCCCGTATTAACCGAAAAACCAAAACCCTGGGAAAACAGGGTGAACTATATAGTAGCATTTATACTAATTCCATTCATTGTGTTTAATGAATCACTCACTTTTGGTAAACTTGAAGAAAGGCTGGGCAATTCAGGGATTGATGCCGGCACTGCGCTTATCAGCAGTATTGCTTCATTTCTTGTTATGCTGGCAATGGTTGTTTATGCTGCGGTTAAACTTGAATCGAAATATTTCGAATTAAATCGCAAATCAGCAACAGGTTTGTTTTTGGTTGTGTTTTCAGCCTATATCATTGTGAGTTTTCTTGTTACCGGTGCACTCGGGGGCCAGTTTCATTCAAACCATTTTCTATATCTGTTAAATCTGCTGGCTGCCATCGTGTTGATGATCAGGGTAAGTAACCCTTTTGTATTAATTGCAGAACATGACCAGGCAATTGGGAAAAAGCACATGTTTTTTCTGGTTACCGTGCTGGTATTTATCATATTACTGGCATTCGTGCTTATAAATATGCATGGCGAATTAGGCGGTTCGCACAACCGTTTTGAATAATCAGTTTATGGCCAAGTGAATAAATATTGACTTAAATATCGTAAATATTGATTTTATCTGGATTTTGTGGCAAAAATTAATGTACTATTAATAAATTTCTATTAGGTTTTACACATTCAGTTGCAAATCTTTGTTAAGGTTGATTTTAAGTTTGAAAACCAAAATATATTAAATAATCAAATTAAAGTCTATGAAAAAAGGAATCTTAAGAACACTCTTTTTTGGATTGTTTTCACTTTTGGCAGTTGGGCTTTATGCGCAGGTAAGCGTGAAAGGAACTGTTAAAAGCGATGCCGGTGAATTACTTCCCGGAGTATCCATTGTTGTGAAAGGTACCAATACCGGGGTTATTACCGATATCGACGGAAATTTCTCTATTTCGGCACCTAATGCTCAATCTACACTTGTTTTCTCCTTTGTTGGGATGAAAACACAGGAAGTGCCTCTCAATGGTCAAACCACTTTAAATGTTACACTTGAAACTTCAACAATTGGTGTTGACGAGGTGGTTGTTACCGCACTTGGTATATCGCGCGAAAAAAAATCACTGGGATATTCAGTGGGCGAAGTAGAAGGTGAGGAACTGACCAGGGTTGCACAGGAAAATGTTCTGAACTCGCTGGCAGGAAAAGTTTCAGGTGTCCAGATCAGCCAGACAGGGGCCACAGGCTCTTCTGTAAGTATGGTTATTCGTGGTGCATCTTCACTTACCAGCGATAACCAGCCACTTTTTGTGATCGATGGTGTTCCGATGAACAATACATTGAATAACATTACCCAAATTGGGAATGGTAACCTTGCCGACTATGGTAATGCCATTTCAGACTTAAGCTCTGAAAATATTGAAAATATTTCGGTGTTGAAAGGCCCGAGTGCTGCCGCTCTTTATGGCTCGCGCGCTGGTAATGGTGTGGTTTTAATTACCACTAAATCAGGTAAAAAAAGTAAAGGACTTGGGGTTTCTATTACTTCGAATACTGTAATCGAAAGCCCGTACAAATTTCTTGATAAACACACCCGGTTTGCCAATGGTCAGCGTCCGTTTACACAAGATAACCGTCCGAATAACGGGCTGCCATATTTTGAGGTTCCGGCCGGAAACTCTTATTGGGTAGGTCCTGAACTCGATAAAGGGATGATGGCTTATCAGTGGCCGTTTTTTAACGAAAATGGTGAAGTTGTGGCCCGTGAACTTGTTTCTCATCCTGATAACTATAAAAATTTCTTTCAAACCGGTGTAACTTCGACTAACGGGTTCTCGCTGACCGATGCAGGTGAAAGGGTAAATTATCGGTTATCGTACGAGAATATGGTGAACCGTGGAATTATACCCAACAGCGATTTGCATAAAAATACAATCAGCCTGAACACTGAATTCAAAGTTACTAAAAACATAATTTTCAGCTCGAGTGTAAACTTTGCCAATTCAGGGGCCGATAATCGTCCATCAACATCTGAACGTGGTGCCAATCCGCTTCAGGCATTGTACGACATAAATCCACATATCGATATTGAAGATTTAAGAACAATCTGGGAGCCAGGGAAGGAAGGTATTCAGCAAAACAGTCCTTATAACCTCAACCTGAAACCCAATGGGACATATAGTATCAGCAACCGAATCAATAACCCGTTTTTCCTTGCATACGAAGTGAACAACAGTTTTCGTCGCGACAGGGTTTATGGTAATGCAAAACTTGATATTAATTTCACACCGGAACTTTCGCTGATGTTGCGTTACAACCATGACCAGTTTACTGAAAAACGCGAAACAAAAATTGCTCAGAGCTATACCGGTGATGCCAAAGGAGTTTATGGCCTTGTAAATATGTACCGGATTGAACAAAATGCCGATTTTCTGTTAGGATACAAAAAAACAATTGACGCTGTCAGCATCAATGCATCGGTTGGCGGTAATTATATGTACCAGTATGGGGATAATAATTCGGCACAAAGTAAACAGGGCGCAGGCTTAATCGTACCGGGAGTTTATAATCTGGGCAACATTGCTCCGGCAAATATTCAATACAGCTCAGGATCATATCAGAAAGGTATTTACAGCTTGTATGCCCTTGCTTCGCTGGGCTGGAAAGATGCTGTTTATCTTGATCTTACAGCACGTAACGACTGGTCGAG
>JAJUGS010000383.1 GCA_029265875.1 Prolixibacteraceae bacterium | reverse complement strand
GCATGTTGTTGTTCATTTTGTAATTTGGTTTTTACTGAATGATTATCAAAAATAACGGAAATGTTTCACAGATGCCACTTTAAATTTCAATACATAAATTGCGCGAAAACACGATGAATATTCCGATATGATTAAGCTGTTTTTATTAATTTTCGGCCTTACCTGAAAATTAAATTATGTCTTCTAAAATCAAACTGTTTTTAATTTGCCTTTTGAGCTTTTTTTCGGTTTTTGCACAGCAGGTAAAACCTGACAGACAATGGCCGATGTACCGTGGGCATTTTGCCTCGGGGGTTTTGGATAACAGTAACCTGCCCGAAATCTGGGATGTTGCTGCCGGTAAAAATGTGGCCTGGAAAATAGAAATTCCCGGCACTGGTCACTCTTGCCCGATTGTTTGGGACAACAAGGTTTTTGCGACAACAGCAGTCAGCGAAGCCGATAAAGGTGAAGTTAAAACCGGCATTTATGGTTCGATAGAGCCGGTACAAGATTCATCGGTACACGAATGGAAATTGTATTGCATTGATAAATATTCCGGAAAAATTCTTTGGGACAGGGTTGCTCACCAGGGAGTTCCCAAACAAAAGCGACACCCGATGTCGTCGCACGCCAACAGTACCCCGGCAACCAACGGTGAATATGTTGTTACTTTTTTTGGGTCCGAAGGTTTGTATTGCTACAACATGCAGGGCGATTTGGTCTGGAAAAAAGATTTCGGTGTTTTGCGTTCAGTGTTCTTTATGGTTGAATCAGCAGAATGGGAATTTGCCAGCAGTCCGCTGATTTATGATAACGTGGTGGTAATTCAGTGCGATGTGATGGAAAATTCGTTTCTCGCAGCTTTCGATTTAAAAACCGGTAAAGAGTTGTGGAAGAAAGAAAGGGATGAATATCCAGGCTGGTGCACACCCAATATTTACTTCGAAAACGGCAATCCGCGGATTGCTGTAAATGGCTACAAACATCGCGGGGGTTATGATTTTAAAACCGGTGAAGAAATCTGGCGGATGTCGGGTGGGGGAGATATCCAGATTCCGACACCTGTTGTTGGCGATGGATTGGTTTATTTTAACAGCGCTCATGGGAAATTCTCACCGGTTATGGCCATCAAAACCAGTGCAGCTGGAACTTTGATCATGCCCGAAAAAGACACAACCGAAGCAGGCGATATTCAGTGGATTAAAATGCGGGGTGGTTCTTACATGGGCACCATGTTACTTTACAACGGTTATTTGTACAACGCAGCGTGGAATGGCAAATTAACCTGTTACGATGCAAAAACCGGTAAAGAGATTTATTCAGAAAAGGTTGGAAAAGGGAATAGTTATACTTCGTCGCCGGTTGCGGCTGATGGAATCATTTATATAACCGATAATGATGGAAATGTTTATCGCGTAAAAGCCGGCCCTGAATATGAACTGCTGGGGGCCAATACTTTAAATGATGTTTGTATGTCAACCCCGGCGATTTCAGATGGTTTTATGTTTTTCAGAACTCAAACCGGATTAGTGGCCATTTCTTCTGAAAAATAACCTGCTTAAATCATTTAAACTAAAAACCAGAATAATGAAACAATACACGATAAACGAGTTACAGGATTTTGTCAGTGCTGAAATTGCATCAGTAAGAAAAAAATTACAGCAAAATGCACCATCAGCCTTATATATTCCGATTGATTATTCGCTCGAAATGGGTGGCAAAAGAATCCGCCCCCTGTTGTTGCTAATCAGCTACAACATGTTTTCCGACAGGATTGAAACAGTATTGCCGGTGGCGGCCGCAATTGAAGTGTTTCACAACTTCACCCTGCTTCACGACGATATCATGGATAAAGCCGAAGTCAGGCGAAACCGGCCAACGGTGCATAAGAAATTCAGTGAGAATAATGCGATTCTTTCGGGCGATGTAATGGCGTTTTTGTCGTACCGTTGTTTGTTGGAAACAACCTTGAAAAAGCAACATGAGATGCTTGTGCTTTTTACCCAAACAGCCATCGAAGTTTGTGAAGGCCAGCAACTTGATATGGATTTTGAAAACCGTATCGATGTGTCGGAATCTGAATATCTGGAAATGATAAAACTGAAAACGGCGGTATTACTGGCTTGCAGTTTGAAAGCCGGTGCACTGGCTGCTGAAGCGGAAGAAGAAACCGCAGAAATGCTTTATGATTTTGGATTAAATCTTGGGCTCGCATTCCAGTTGCAGGATGATTTGTTAGACAGTTTTGGCGACCAGGCAGTGTTTGGGAAGAAAATCGGAGGTGACATCTGTGCCAATAAAAAAACATTTTTGCTGATCAAGGCTTTGGAAAGAGCCGATGAACCCACAAAATCTGTTTTGATGAATTGGTTAAAAACCGGTTCAGAAGACGAAGAAAAAGTGAAAGCTGTACTTGAAATTTATAATCAGTTAAATATTCAGAAAATCACACAGTTTAAAATTGACGAATACTTTAGAAACTGC
>JAJUGS010000301.1 GCA_029265875.1 Prolixibacteraceae bacterium | reverse complement strand
ACCTCATCGAAATCGGGATGCCATTTTCGGACCCCACAGCAGATGGGCCCACCATTCAGCACAGCAGCGAAACCGCACTGAAAAACGGCATGAGCCTGAAACTGCTTTTTGAGCAGTTAAAAGGCATTCGCAAAACCGTGAAAATCCCACTGGTTCTGATGGGTTACATCAACCCGGTGTATCAGTTCGGCGTGGAAAAATTCTGTGAAAAGTGCGCCGAAACCGGCATCGACGGACTGATTCTGCCCGACCTGCCGCTCGATGAATACGAAGCTCATTACAAACCATTATTTGAAAAATTCAACCTGCATAACATTCTGCTGATTACGCCGCAAACTTCGGAACAGCGAATCAGGGAGATTGATGCAGCCAGCACAGGTTTTATTTATATGGTTTCGTCATCGTCAACAACGGGCACGGGCAAAAAAGTGGAAGATTTTCAGCGTGAATATTTTGAACGGATTCAATCGATGAACCTGAAAAACCCGCGGCTCATCGGGTTTGGCATTTCCGACAGGGCAACTTTTAAAAACGCCTGCAAATATGCCAATGGGGCGATTATCGGGAGTGCATTTGTAAAAACAATCGAATCAGGAACAGAAATTCAGAAAACGGTTTCGCAGTTTGTAAAACAGATTCTGATGCCGTGAACTGCGAAGAAACCGCCGTAAGAGCCGAATTATGCAGAATATGTTATATAACATGTTTAACAATTTCAGCGACATTGTACACAAAATCAACGTATTAAATAAATACAAAAAAGTGTTTATCTGTTAACAATGTTTAAACCCTGAGACAAGGCATACTTTTATTCAACAGAAGGTGTTATTTTAATATCGTACTTTAAAACACAATGCCATGTTGGAATATGCAAAAATCATTCTTCCCAAGGTAAGTTTCAGCAAGGAACTATTTGCCAAAGAATTGGGAAAATGTATCAACTGGGTTGAAGAGAACCAAAGATATGAACTTTACACCTGGTGTTACGAGAACTTTCGTGAAATGTACCCCGATGTATTATCAAGGGCTTTTGCCGGTATTGCGGCTTAAAAAATAGGAGACGGGTGAAAAACCCGTCTTTTTTTTGTTTCTAAATCCCAGGTTCTCTGTCTGTCATCAACCTGTTTAATCGACAAAATCCAAAAAACTGCCGACTCCTGAATTTGTACATCGTTTTATGACATTTATCATCAAATTCTGGTCATTGATTGAATTTTTTCTCCACGAAGCAATCTGTTTCCTTAAGTTTGATTTGTAGAAAACATAAAAAAACCATTGCTTTTCCAGGGATTAACAGGCTGGCACAACCTTTTAGTTCGGCTTTAAAAAGGAAAAAGTAATGCAATTACGGGGAACAGAGGACTTTTCATTGAGCACAACTGATTTTACATAGAAATAGTTAAACAGCGCAGAAAATGTAAAGAAGTGCAGATATCTGGCCAGCTGGCAGATATTCAACTCCCGTTTCCCCGGCGGGAGTTTTTTTATTATTAACTGAAAGTGAAACAATTAACCTTTTGTATTAACATTAAAAATTAGTCTATGAGAAAACTACTTACAATTCTGATGGCTTTTTGTTTTGGCATTACTACGGTTTTTGCCCAAACAAAGCAAATCAGCGGAAAAGTGACCGACGAAGGAGGTGCCCCAATACCGGGTGTTTCTGTGCTCGTGAAAGGAACAACCATTGGCACTATTACTAATCCCGACGGAAACTTCTCGCTTGCAGTACCCGGAAACGAGGTGCTTTCGTTCTCTTTTATCGGTATGAAAACCGTTGAAGTTCAGGTTACTGACGACAATTTTTACAACGTCACCATGCAGTACAATGTAATTGGTGTCGACGAAGTAATGGTAGTGGCCTATGGCACCGCAAAAAAAGAATCGTTTACCGGTTCGGCAGAAGTAATCAACAATGCCACGCTGGAAAAAAGGCCGGTTGCAAATATTTCAAAAGCCATCGAAGGACAGGTGGCTGGTGTTCAGGCCACTTCAGGCTCTGGACAACCGGGTGAAGGTGCCACACTGGTTATCCGTGGTTTTGGCTCGATTAATTCCAGTAATAATCCGCTGTATGTAGTCGATGGAGTTCCTTTCGACGGCGACTTAAATTCCATCAATCCTGGCGATATTGAATCGATGACGATTCTGAAAGATGCTTCTGCCGGGGCACTCTATGGTTCGAGGGGCGCAAATGGCGTTGTTGTGATTACCACTAAAAAAGGAAAATCGGAAAAACTTACAGTTGAATTCAAAGCTTCATACGGGTTATCCGGCAGGGCAATTAAACCTTACAAAACACTGAATACTGCCGACTTTATCGAAGCTTCGTTTCAGGGATATAAAAACGATTTGATTTACAACGGAGGCGTACATCCTGACCTGGCCGGTGCAATGGCTGTTGAAGCGATGAAAGGAAGCACCGGTATTTTTGGTGCTAACGAAATCTACAACCCTTATAACATGCCGGTTTCTGAATTAATCGACCCTGAAACAGGAAAGGTTAATCCTTCGGCAAAGCTTTTATACGAAACAGACTGGATGGATGAAATTACCCGCAAAGATGCCACCCGCCAGGAATACCAGTTCTTTGTTAATGGCGGTTCCGAAAATGCAAAAATATTTACATCAATTGCTTACCTGAAAGATGAAGGTTTGTTGAAAACCACCGATTTTGAAAGAATTTCAGGCAGAATGGGAGCTGATTTAAGTCCAAAAGCGTGGTTGACATTTGGTGGAAATGTCAACTTTTCGAAAACAAACTCAAATTATCTGGGCTACGAAAACTCTACTTCCAACTCAAATGTGTGGTATTCGGCTCAATATATGGCACCAATTTATCCGGTTTATGTACTCGACGCAGATGGAAATCCGGTACTCTCGGAAACAGACGAAAAACAATTTGATTATGGCAGAACAAGGCCGGCAGGTGCAAACCCCAACTGGAATCCGGTGGCAACTCTTTATAATGATGCTTATGAAACAACTGCCGATAACTTATCGGGCAGATTTCATTTCGACCTTTTGGGGAAAGGGATACATCAGTCAGTTGACGGATTATCGGCCTCGGTAAATATTGGGTTCGACTATGTTAATTCAAACCAGTCAACCTATTGGAACCCCGATTTTGGAAATGCTGCCACCGTTGGTGGTATGCTCGATCTGGTAAACAACAGGAACTTTTCATACACCATAAACGAACTTGTACGATATGATAAAGACTTCGGAAGTCACAGTTTTAACATTCTTGCCGGGCACGAGTTCTACAAACTGGTTATCAACGAGATGGAAGGACAGAAAACCGGATTCCCATATGCCGGAATCAAAGTGCTGGCACCCGGTTCAACCACATCTTTGCTTACTTCTTTTGAAGACAATTACGCGATCGAATCGTTTTTAACCAATTTAACCTACGATTTTGACGACAGATATTATCTGTCTGGCAGTTTCAGAACTGATGGTTCATCCCGCTTTCATAAAGACTATCGCTGGGGAAAATTCTGGTCGGTAGGAGCTTCGTGGAGGATTAGCGAAGAACAATTTATGCAGGGTGTTAAATTTATCGATAACCTGAAACTGAAAGCCAGTTACGGGAAACAGGGCAACGACAGGATTGGAACTTTTTACGGTTGGCAATCGCTTTACCATTTAAACTGGGCAAATGCCAACCTCAATGGTGCGTTGCTTTCTTCGCTTGAAAACACTTCGATAAAATGGGAAGAAAACAACAATTTTAACGTGGGCATCGAGGGTATTTTATTCAACCGGCTTGAATTCGGATTGGAATATTACCAGCGCAGGACTGTAGATATGCTCATGGAAAAACCGATGGCAACTTCTCTTGGATTCGACAGCTATTGGGCCAATGTAGGCGAAATGCTGAATTCGGGGTTTGAATTCAATACAAAAATTAACCTGGTTAATACGGGAAATTTTAGCTGGAATGCAAATTTAAACCTCACCACGCTCAAAAACGAGATTGTGGAACTCGACGGACAGAAAGACCAGATTGTTGACGGAAACCTTATTCAACGCAAAGGAGAAGAAATCAACTCATACTACCTCGCTCAGTCGGCAGGCGTTGACATAGCTACCGGTGCGCAATTGTACTGGGTTTATGACACCGATGATGAAGGCAATCCGGGAGAACCTTATATTTCCGATGATTACCAGAAAGCATCGCAGTGCAAAAAGATTTCGGGCAGCCGCATCCCCGATTTTTATGGCGCATTCGGCAGTGATTTTGTGATATACAAAAACTTCGACCTTTCGTTTATGACCACATTTTCGGTAGGTGGCGAAATCAGGGACAATGTTTACCTGGGTTTGCTGAATCCTACCTACATCGGGACTAACTATGCTGCCAATATCAAAAGGGCATGGCGAAAACCGGGCGATGTTACCGATATTCCACGCATTCAGAATGGTACAGGTTTTTCGCGTCCGTTCACCGACAGCCAGCTTATCGATGCTTCTTACTTCGCTATCAAAAATATTACGCTCGGTTATACATTACCAAAAACAATTCTACAAAAAGCCGGAATTGAAAGCATCAGGGCTTATGTTTCATTTGATAACCTGGCGTTGTTT
>JAJUGS010000107.1 GCA_029265875.1 Prolixibacteraceae bacterium | reverse complement strand
TCTCCATCAAAATCAGGAGGGTACAGCACATCCACTAATGATTTGTATTTAACAATCCCTTTGAATGAAATTGATCGTAAAAATGAAGATAATGCCTGTGAAACAAAAGATATTTATATCATTGCCCATATATCTGCTTCTGTTTCAACTTCTGAAGGCTTGGAAGAAGTTTCGGCCTGGAGTGAAGGGCCTGCAATTGGCAATTCCCAGAATGTTACCTATAGTACTTACACTACCTGTTGCCGATCAACCGGTGAGATAAAATGTTTCCCGCACAAAGCTCAAGGTGGAAACAGCAATGAAAACGGAATTTACTACTACGACAACAACGCAGGCGGACCACAAAATATTTATGCCAACAATGGAGCAGTTGCAGGTACAGTTAAGTGGGAATCCGGAGTATTATCTTTTTCGTTTGACCAGGAATGGATGTTCTCGGGCGAAGAGCCATTGTTAGAGATATTAGGCTATGATGTGCCCGAGGGTGAATACACTTCTCTTTTTTCCGGCGTGCCTTCATCTTCAATGGGAATTTACTCAGTCAGTGTTCCTCCTGCTGCGTATTTTCTGATCAATTTCAAATTACAAAACTGTTATATAGTGAATCCATAAATCCACTTAACCCAATTAAAGTGGATAACCAGAGTTCATAAGAACCACTAATAAGCCTCTTCGGAGGCTTATTTTTTTAAACAAAAGTCAGGTTGATTTCAACAGCAGAATGCTTTAAATGATTTTTTTTTGCATAATCCATTTTAGCCTTATTATTTTCTATTTTTAAATCGCATTATTCTAACGAACAAAAAAGATTAACTTATGAAAAGTCAGAAAATTGAACCTGGTTATCTGTTTTCAAAAGGTTATACCAACTACATTTTCATGCTCCTTTTTCTGCTATACATGTTCGATTATATCGACCGTATGGTGGTAACATCCATGTTTACCTTTATTGAAGCCGAGTGGGGAATCAGTCACACTCAAAGCGGGATGCTGGTTTCGGCGGTTTACTGGTCAATTGTTGCCCTCACATTCCCTGTTTCGATTCTGGTTGACCGCTGGAGCCGTAAAAAAACAATCGGCATCATGGCGGTTCTCTGGAGTATGGCAACATTGCTCTGTGCTTTTACCGGAAATTTCACGCAATTATTTCTTGCCCGTATCCTCATCGGGGTTGGTGAAGCAGGTTATGCACCCGGTGGAACAGCAATTATTGCCGGACTTTATCCACAGGAAAAACGGGCTAAAATGATCGGGCTCTGGAATGCTTCCATCCCTTTGGGAACCGCTTTGGGTGTTGCGCTTGGAGGTATCATCGCCACAACATGGGGTTGGAAACATGCCTTCGGGATTGTTGCCCTGCCGGGTTTAATTGTGGCTATCCTGTTTTTCTTTATCAAAGATTATAAAACAGTGCACTTTGAACCTCAGATTAATGCAAGTGGGCAAAAAAAACCGGGCGTGGGTAAAATACTAAAAGAATTCTCCACAAAACCCTCTTTGTTTTATACCTATTTCGGAATTGCTTTTGTGATTTTTGTGACTACTGCCATGATTACCTGGTTGCCCCGATATTTCCAGGAAACACTGAATATTTCCGAAAAAGCTGCGGGTGTAAAAGCCAGTTCTGTAATGGTGCTGGCTATAATCGGAGCCCCGCTTGGCGGTTACCTTTCCGATCGTTGGAGAAAATTTAAGGTTCGTGCGAGGCTTTTATTTCCGGCATTAACCACCACCATTTCCGCGTTATTACTTTTTGTAGCTTTTAACTTCCTGACCGGGTTTCCACAATATATTTGTCTTTTAATATTCGGGACGATGGTAACTGCCTTTATTTCGGCAGCTGCTGCTGTTACGCAGGATGTGGTCCATCCCGGACTACGCGCCGTTTCGTACTCGTTTGCGGTAATCATTCAAAACCTTTTGGGTGCATCAACCGCCCCTGTGGTAATAGGTGCTATTTACGATGCCACCAGTATTTCAACTGCTATGAAGTTATTGCCCATTTCACTGCTCATTGGCGCCGTACTTTTTTTCATAGGTTCACGTTATTATGAAATGGATTTGGACAAGGTTGGGAAAGTGGAACTTGAGGCTGAATAAACATCAAAAACCCGGAAAAAGTCTGATCGCTTTTTTCGGGTTTTTAATTAAGAATAATTTGCATTTGATGCAGCTTATTTACCCTCACTCACCCCAAGCCACCTAAAAGTGGCTTTTGAGTGAAGATCTAAAAATATGACATTTTATCTTTCTCATTACTTATTTCACTTTCACCAGTTCAAACGGTTCCATCAAACCATATTCCGGCAGATAATAACCATCAGCAGCGGGTATTTTCGCGGGTGAATAATTCCACGAATGCGGTCCGTAAATCCAGCTATTGGCTTCCTGATAAAAGAACCCGAATGTGTTTTTCAGGCTGCCGGTTACTTTCACTGTAATTTCATTGGCACCATCGTTCAGCAGCGATGTAACATTACATTCATAGGGTTGCCATGCAATCACCCCGGCAGGATTTCCGTTTACAAGCACTTCGGAAACTGTGCCGTTCCATTGATTGAGCTGAACGAGGTAACTGGCACCGGCTTCTTTTTTCACTGTATAACTTTGCTGATATGCCACTTTTTGTGAATAAAACGGCATCCCGTTTTTGATCCATGGGCCCAGCGAATCGGGCACGGCTTTTGCCAATTCGAAACCTGTTTTTGCCGGAATCACATCGAAATCACCCAGCAAATAAACCGGCATCACTTCGGCCAGAATATGCATCCGGGGTGCTTTGATTGTAATTGTGTTTTTACCTGTTTTCAGATATTCGCCAACTGCAAAAACCGGAAAACTCTTTTCAATCCAGAAGGTATCCGGTATTTTCTGAACTTCATTTCCATTCACAAAAACCTTCCACAATTCGGGTCTTTCCACCACTGCCCTTACTTTTTGCAGGCTTTCAATGTTCATATTTTGATTAACAATGAAATGATAACTTGCTTCAAACCACGAATCGGCTTTAAAAAGTGAATCCAGCGCCAGGTAATTCTTTTTGTACTGAATTTTATGTTGCCACGGGTTGCCAATTGCCACGCCGTTTTCGTTGAACAATCCAATCAGCGCATCCATAAAATATACATCCTTTTTCCCGCTTTTGGCTGTTTTCAAATCGAGGTAGTTCACCATCAGAATATTATCCGATTCACGGTTTATTTTCATCTTCCCAGACGGTTCAACCACCGATTCGGTTCCCGAAACAGGATTGTTCTCCGGTTCATCGGCCCTTTGTTTTGAAATGGCAAACAACGCGCTGCCGGCTGGTTCCAATTCCACTTTAAAAGTTACTTTTCCATTCTCTGCCACAGCCGGATAACGGAAAGTTTCGCCGGTAACCAAATCAAGTTTTGAAACATATTTACCATTCAGGGTAAGTTCGGCAGACGCTTTTTCCGACGGATGTGAATTCACCACAAAAACGATTTCTCCGTCATCGAGTTTCCTGCGCTGGTGGTACAACATGCCATTTGAAGTTTTATCTGTCAGCGTGAACTCGTCGTTTGTAAGCATTTTCAGAACCTGCTGATTTGCAAGTGTGTCAGCAATCATCCAGTTTTCTGCTGCTTTTGAAGCCAGTTCGTTTACTGCATTTGATTCCACCCCATCAAGCAGCGTAATCAATTTTCTGAAAGAAAGCACTTTACCCCCACCCTCTAAATATTTATCAAGCAAAACAAAGGTCGAACTGTCGATATTTTCCATTTCAGCAGGAATCACCACCAGCGAATAATCACGTTTGCCCACCTTCAGATTTTTACCATCAACACTTCCCAGATCGCGCAATACTTTTTCAGATCCCAGATCATATTCAAGGTGTTGTTGTTCCATCCGGTAAATAAAGTTTTTGAATCCTTTTTTTATCTCCTGAATGGCCCGATTCTGCTGTTTCCGCGAGAAATACATCCAGGCAGTAGTATTGGGTTGCAGCACCAGGGTTTTATTAATTTGTTCGCCTGCCGACATGGCCATGCTGACCCGGCCAATATAATCTCCCATCAATTTATAGTTGTTCCACCACGGTTCGTGGTACGAAAACGACGGCGGATAATCAAATTTGCGCACGCCATTCAGCGAGTAATACGAAAGGTGCTGGTTCACAAAGTTTACGCCCAACACGGTTTCCCAGTCAACCAGGCGCTTTTGCGTTTCGAAACTCATTTCCCAGCCACCACCGCCGTAGGTTTCGCTTAAGGTGCGTTTCCAACCTGCCTGGTTGGCAGCGCTCCGGAGTTCGCGAATTGCGCGGTCGTTCCCGAATTGACCGCCCAAACCTGCGGTATCGAGCCGGTTGCCCAGCATATCCACTCCCGGCATCTGGTGCCAGATGTAAAAAGCCGCCTCATCCATTCCATCGGTAGGTTCGGGCCAGCCGTGTTCCCAGTAATGGCCTGTCCAGTCAAGATTTTTCTCTTCGCAGTACTGATACCATGGTTTTGCCCAGCGGTCGATAAAAAGCTCCACCAGCAATTCGTAGTAATCATGACGCACTTTTTTCCAGTTGCCGGTTTCTTCCACCAACGACGGCAGGTTTACTTTCAGGTCGTAGCCCCACCGTTGCTGAAAAACATCGAATAAATCAGGTGTCCAGCGAAAAACAGTCCCTTTCGACATGGCTGCCTCCAGATTGGGTTCATCGGTAAATATCCCGGGTAAAGTTTGCCCGAAATCGGCCAGGTTTTTTTCATAACCTTTGGTCATCGTCAGCTCCAGAAACTTTTCCGTAACACCGGGGTAAATCAGGTCGACATAAGTAAACTCGCCATACCATGGCGATTTTGCAGGATATGTTTTTCTGAAAATATAGAAAGTACCCTCTTTACCGTTTTCAGTAGCCAATGAATTTGTAATATCCTCAAAACCGGTTTCTGTTTTTCTTAAAACCACCCCGATGGTATCCGATAAAACCACATTCAGTTTTTCCTGAATTTCAAGGCTCATCCCGGTTCCATGTTTATACGAATCGGGCATTTCAGCCGGAACATGGCCTCCTGCAAAACCCGACGGGTAGGAATTTTCATCATAAATCCAAACCTTCATCCCCAGCTCCTTGCCTTTTTGCACCGTGTAATCAAACAGGTGAAACCAATCGTCGGAAAGATATTCGGTGAGCAAACCGGGGCGCGGATGCACGAAAACCCCGCCAATTCCGGCTTTCTTAAATTCTTTCATCTGAAAATCGATTCCTTCTTCTGAAATTTGTTCATTCCAATCCCATAAAGGTGCGCTGCGGTATTCGGCAGGTGGATCAGCAAACAGCTTTTTTAGTTCGGTAACCGTATTGATTCCTTCGGAAGCCGGTTTTTGGTTGCAGCTCCAGCCGGCAAAAAGCAGAATTATTACTGCCAGTAAATTGATTAAGTTTGATTTCTTCATAGGTTTATTGTTTAAATCTGATTTTACTTTTCCCCAAATCCACCGAAGTTGCCACAGCAATTCCGCGCTGATTTTTTTTATCGACCGCACAATAAAAATGGTAAACCACACCATTCCATTTGATTACATAAGGTTTGTGGGCATATTGACTATCAAAATCTTCGGATGGCTGAACAAGGTTTTCACCTTTCCAGTCAGTCCAGTTTACCAGGTCGGTTGAACAGGCAAACCTGTTGAAAGCGCCCTGTGTGTTTTGCCAGAATGCGCCAAAATAAAACATTACCCAAAGCGAATCGATTTTCCGGATAAAGGCATCGCCGGTGATTCCCCGGTGATGATTGAGTACCGGGTCATTGCCAAACCTTTTCCAGTTTATCAAATCGTCAGAAACCGCCATTCCAATGCGTTCAGCACCTTTGTCGGGTTGCAGGCTGTCGCCTTTTGCGTTGTAATACATCACAAACCGGTGGCCGGTCAGTTTTTCCTCGTCCTCAATCACTGTGCTTTTGTAAATGGTTTTGTTTTCCCACCAGCGAACATCATTGTCGGTTGATTTCAAAACTGGTTTTTCCAGCCGTTGCCATTCATGCGGCACTGCCGGGTCTGATTCTGTATAGGCGATTCCCACCGAAAGCAATCCGGCTTCGTACCCTTTGCTGTCGCCACCCAGGTAGCTCATACAGTGTTTATTCTGAAAGGTTTGCCATTCGTAACTGCCACCCCAGGCAACATCCTGCAACGCGATGTAACCCGCTTTCTGTGTGCGGTCCCAATCACTTTCTTTTGAAAATGACAGCAGTTTCCCGGTGGTTTTCCAGTTTAGCAGGTTGTCGCTTTCGGCCAGCCAGGTTTCGTAGCCGGTTCCGTCGAAAACGATGTAAGTCATGTACCACTTCTCCCCTTTTCTGAAAACAGAGGGTGAATCCACCATTTTGGTTTCGTCATCAGGAACCAGCACCAGGCCATATTTGAAAGGCGTTTTTACCTCGTTGTAAACAACTTCCATTACAGATTGCGAAATCATTGGTGAAGCTTCCTGGGCAACAGTTTCAGACACAAAAACAATTGCCGGGAAAACTAAGATGATGATAAAAACGATCAGTTTTTGCATACGTACAAAATACAAAGCTCCACAATAAACCGGTTGTTATATTTTACCCTCTTTTAGTGGTTTTTATTCTGAAAGAAAGCTATAATCTTTTGATTTCAATCTTATTAGAACCCGGTAACAATTCCAGTTTCCCTGATTTTGTTTCAACCGGTTTTCCATTCAGCCAAATCTTTTCTGTTTTCTCTGTTTTAAAAACAAATTCCCCTTTCATATTAGCCGGAATTGTCAGGTTGTATTCCTCCGTTTTGTTGTCAATTCTCCGGAAATCCCCGGCAATTATGCCCCTGATAGTGGGCACTGTAATTGAACTGTTTTGCAGGGTGCTCATCTGCGGAAAAATCCGGACTGTGGCGAAACCCGGCGTGGCGGGCTGAATTCCCCACAAATAGCGCGGAACAATATTGGCCGGCGCTGCACCCCA
The DNA here is from genome assembly GCA_029265875.1 of Prolixibacteraceae bacterium. Classification (GTDB taxonomy): domain Bacteria; phylum Bacteroidota; class Bacteroidia; order Bacteroidales; family Prolixibacteraceae; genus Draconibacterium. The sequence goes on along the minus strand of JAJUGS010000107.1, from coordinate 6,647 downwards.
GGCATGGTTCCAGTCGGAGTTAGGTTTGTAGCGCATATCCCATGCTTCCATGGCAATGGTTGAACCTGCTTTTATCATGTTGTACCAGCTTCGGTCGTGAGTGGCCGTCATCAGCCCGAGTGCATAATCTTCGTCGCCGCCGTTATAAACGGCTTCCAACAGGAATTGTGCTCCATAAACACTGCAGCCCATTCCACGGGTTTTTATGTAGGCAGCTACTTTTCGTTTGTATTCATCGGGCACAATTCCGAAAGCCAGCGGCAACATATTGGCATGTACCGAACCGTGGTTTGTCCCGATTCCATCGGTATAAAAACCACCTTCTTTATTCAGCAGTTTTTCGTTGATGGCCTTTTTAGCAGTTTCTGCCCGGCTTCTGAAATCCTTTTCCTCTTCCGCTTTTCCCAAAATGGCAGCAAACTCAGCCATGATCTCCATATTTCTGAAATAAAAGCTGTTGATTACCGTGTTTACCGGCATAAATTCAAAACCATCGCGCTCGCCCTGCTGCCAGTCTTTAGGCAGTTTCCAGCCGGTGTCTTTTTGGGCAGGCGGCCAGTCAACAATATCGCGAACCCGTTGCGTGGTGTCGGCAAAACCGAGTTTGGCCATGAATCCGCCATTCAGTTTTGGCGATTTTGTGCTGATTAACCCCGGTTCCACTTCCAGTTCCATCAGCGTTTTGTGTTTCAGCGGCTCGTAGTATTTCTCAATCAGTTCGGTATTGCCGGTGTATAGGTAATCCTGGTAAAACAGCAGTGCCACATGTAATTGCCACTCGGTGGGCCAGGTGGGATGCTCCATAAAATATTCAATCGTCCGGCGGGCCATGGCATACTCGTTATCTACTGAATAATGACTGAGTTGATTTAAATAGGCATCCGCTTCGTAAGGAATCCGCTCGCGGTCGCCATCGATATAAACACCTGCAAACGAGGTGGCTTTCTGCGAGTATTTGCACATTTCCCAAACCTGGTTCAAAATCGTGTCGGAACTGTTAAACGAACTTGTATTGTTGTCGAAATAATTGAAATAAGCCACTTGTGTTACATCTTCCACTTTCAAATCTGCACTGCATTCAATTTCGGCATACCGAAACGGGGTGAGCACCGGAAACGAATCGGGCAAAGCCACTGCCGCCGGGCCTGTGTTTCGTTGGTCGGGAACCAATTGAAGCTGGTATTTTGTTTGTCCGGGTTCAACCTGAAGTTCGATTTCGGAATACCGGATGGTCCCGCCCGGATTCCTGTCGATTTTACCATCCAGCAATTTTTCTCCCAGCCTGATTTTCAAAGTTTCAGGCTTCGCAGTTTTATATTTAAGTTCAATCGTGGCAAAGGCATCTTTCCCAAAATCGGCAAAATAGGTTCCATCTGGTGTTTTTCTGAATACAACCGGTTTTATCCGTTCAACCTGGAACCAGTTTTGCGACGTGAGTTTTTCGCTAAAGTTGCCGGTTCTGAACTCCTGCACTTCTGAATAATCCGTGGCATTATTCTGATGATCCCAAATTCTCACTTTCCAGAAATATACTGTATTCGGGTTCAGGGGTTTTCCGGTCATTGAAATATTTACCGACTGGCTGTTTTCAACCCTGCCGGAATCCCACCAATCACCCACATTTTCATTCATCTTTTGTCTGTCGGAAGCAACCAAAACCTGGTAAGCTCGCTGCACAACTGCCTTGCTTGGCACTACCCAGCTAAACTCAGGGTTGCTGTCCACAATTTTTGTAAACTGCGGATTCCGGATGGTTTCCACAGTGAGTCCAAATGGCACTAAATCATCATTTTCAACCTGTCGCGAATAAATTAATCCGGTATTAAACAAAAATGCGAGGATGGAAAAGAATACAAAATTGCCTTTGATATGCATTTTAGTTGGTTGGTTTTAGGTTCTTGCTTTTGGAACAAAGTGATTATTTTGATTTTGCAATCCACGCTGCCAGAATCGCTATTGGCAAATAGGCGCCAATCAAATCGACGAGCGTAAACCAAAGCGGCGATGGCAATATCATGATATTTCCAACACCACCGGCGAGAAAAAACACACCAATAATCATGGCAAAAAGCAACTTGCGGTTTGTGGCAATAAAAGCCGTCAGCAATGCCCCCACAAAAGTACCCAATGCATGAGCCAGAAACGGAAAAAGAAAATGTTTTGGCTGGAACAGGTGAATCCCCGCTTTCAGCCCCTCAACGGTTGTATTGTCAACACCTTCGGGTGGAGGAATGATGGAACCACTGACCATGATAATGCCCATATTCACCAAGCTGCCAACGACTGCACCCGCAATAACTGCCAAAATATTTCTTAAAGTTTTATTCATTCCGGTTCAATTTTGTTACTTGTTAAATGTAGAAAAATAGTCGATTTCAAAATAATTTTGATTTTTTTCTTTTGCAGATCAACCGGTGAATGGCAGCAAACTAAACAAGTATTTGATTTGAATGAAATTGTTTTGTTATAATTCTAAAAGCAAAAAATTAATTCCGTTTACTCCTCAATTATTAGTTTTTTTACCACTGGGCCTGCTTTCACAAAATAGATTCCAGCATTGCCGATTTCCCGCACCTGAATTTTAATTTCATTTAATGGTTCTGTGTTTTGATAGACGGTTGATCCTATGGAATTATAAATAATCAGATTATTGTTTTCGCCATGAAACCGGATGGTAACAACATGGCTGGCAGGGTTTGGGTAAATTCCGAAATCATTTTCAGAAGCCAATCCCTGAACTGCGGTGGCGGGTGTTACCACCAATTCGCGGGTAACGCCAACTGCCGCATTGTAATTAACATTTCCGGGCTGGCGGGCAGTAATCAATGCAGTGCCCACACCTTTAATCTGAATTTTTCCGTTTACGATTGTAGCCACCGCGGGGTTTGAACTTGTGTAAGTAACCGGCAGCCCCGAACTGGTTGTTACGCCAGGAGAAAAGTCGGCCTCACCATTCATTTTTACTGGTAATTCAGGAAAATCAATGGTTTGTTCACCTTTTTCAACTGTCAGCTTTTTCACAACAGGAATGGCAGGTTTATAGATTGTATCCCCCTGCTGAATGGCGATGATATCGCAACTTCCGGCCCCGATTATTTTAACTTTTCCGTTTTCAACAACCGCAACTTTGGCATTTGAAGTGGCAAAATCAACCGGCAAACCCGATGAGGAAACTGCCGAAAGAGCAAAAAGGGAATCGTTCATATCTTTCACCGGGATGGAATCAAACTGAATGGTCTGCGATAACAGGGAGGTATCCTGATCAATCAACAAAAATACCGTTGACATACTGGGTAAACTGATTTTTATATCACCCGAAATGGAGTCGCTGTAAGGTTTTAAGGTAGCGTAATCTGCCGGGCCACCACCTTCAAGCGTAGTTGTTTTTCCGTTTACGTACACTTTCCGCGAAAAACTACCATTGTCGGTTCCGCCCGTCAGCAGGTAATAATAATACCTTTTCCCCGGTTTGAAATTGTTAATTTTCAAAGTAGTCACCTTTTCAGCAGTGCCTTTGTTGACAAGCACAACACTGCTTTGTCCCGACGAAAAGCGAGATGCATAAGCAACCACATCGCTGCTGCCGGTAACAGACGAAGCCACCATTTTATCGCCAAAATATTTCTGAAAATAGTACATATAGAAAAACGGAGCCCTGGGTGTATAGCGAGTGGGAACGCCCGGGTCACCATCAGAAAAAAGGCCGTGGTTATCACCGTCGCTCCAGCCGTTCAGAAAATCCCAGCGACTGCCCTGTCCATATTTATTTTTGATGAGTTCGCCCAGAATCATCGTTCCGTGCATTCCGTTTACAAACGAAACCCCCTGTTTACTGCCAGTTGCAAAAATATTCCATTCGGTTAATGCCATGGGTTTTGAATTGATACCGGCGTGTGTTTTTAATCCCGAACTGATATATTGCACCATGTCTTTAGTTTTGGAAGGCGAATTTAAAATGACTGCAGCCGTTGAGTTTTCGTTGTAGTTTGTGTAATACGAATGCACCACAATAAAATCAGCCAACGCGGCAACCTGTTTCATCATTCCTTTATTCCAGTTTTGCTGAACAGCATCCCAGGTAACATTGGCATCCATTGCCACCACTCCAATTTTAATATCGTTGCCCACCTCGCGGGCTGCTTTGCGCATCTCTTCAATAAAAACCCGGCAGTGCTGTCCGTACAATTCGCCCGAAACAATCTGTGGCTGACCATCCTGGTTAAGCTTTGTATCGATTTTATAACCACTTTCCCAACTGCCAAAACACTCGTTTCCAATCTCCCAGTAACGGGTACGGCCATTGTCGTACCGAACCCAGTCGGCGGCATATTTAGCAGCTGTCAGCACCGGGTCAGGCCCTGTTCCGTAACGTGCATAACCATAATTAACAGTTATAATTCCGGTTGAACCTGTTTTTGCAAGCAGGCTGTAATATGAATCCAGCGACATGGTCCAGCTGTTGTTGTTGGAACCATAATGTAAATCCTGGTAATCGTAGGTAGGCGGCAAATCCTTCGGGCAGGTTGCTTTGCTGGTGGCTTTCCACATGTAATTATCCGACATACTGCCTCCTGGCCAGCGGATGATATTGGGAGAAAGGTTGGTGATGTCTTTTACCAGCGAAGCACTTTGTTCCAGCTTTCCACCCCAGGCGGCTGCATTGTGCCCATAAACACTGCGTGGCACTTTGGTTACCACCGAAGCGGCATCAATAGTTACTGTTACATTTGAAGCTGCTGTGGTTTGCGGCAAGGTATCAAAAGCTTCAACCGAAATGGTTTTGGGCTGCCAGTCGTTGAGATAAAATTCAGGAGAAGTGGCTTGGGCATTCAATAAAACGGGAAGAGCTAATAAAATCAGAAGAAAGGTGAATTGTTTCAATTTCATGATTTTGGTTTGTTAGTTTAATAATGTATCAGACTTTCCCTGCGTGAACACACAAAAATCAGCGGCCAGGTCTGAAATCTTTTCCACCCAAAAATACATTTTAAACAATTCAATAATGCTTAATACAATTCACTTTTTAAAATCTTCCTATCAATTAACGCTATCAGTCTAATTAAAATCAGAACACCCGTGTACCAAAAACAAAACGCTCGCTCCACCACGAATTACTCAACGGGGTTTTGGTAACTCCCGCCGAAGTGGAAGTGTGAATAAACATTCCATTTCCGAGGTAAATTCCAACATGGGTAATAAAATCACTGGTTTTGTATGATTTTGTAAAAAATACAAGGTCACCGCGTTTTAGGTCATTTCTGTCGAAAATAAGGTAGCCATAACGCGCCTGTTCCTGCGAATTACGCGGAATCTGAATATTATTCTTCGTAAAGGCGAGATAAGTCAGCCCTGAACAATCGAGGCATTTCGACGATGTTCCGCCCATGCAGTGCGGTGTTCCGAGGTACTTCTCAGCAGTTTTGATAATCTTCTTTGGTTTCTTGCGGCCTGTTTTTAATTCGCGTTCGATGCCGCCTTTTGCAAAAGCCTGCATTTCGCCAGTAAATTGGGCTGGATTATAACGATTTGATGATGTTGGTATTTGCTTTTTGCTACAGGATGATAATAACAGAGAAGTCACTGTAAGTAGCAGGAATAAAACTCTTTGCAAAGTTTTACCCTTTTTAAATATTTTGCTGCTGATAAACATGAGAAGATTATTCATCCCAAATTAAAAATATCTTTTAGTTCCTTGTTACTCAGGTTCCCAATCCAATTTTCGCCGGTCGCCACGGTCATTTCGGCCAATGCTTTTTTGCTTTGAATCATCAGGTTGATTTTCTCCTCGAAAGTATTTTTCGTGATAAACCGGTGAACCATCACATTTTTATTCTGCCCGATTCGATAGGCACGGTCAGTAGCCTGGGCTTCAACAGCGGGATTCCACCAAAGGTCATAATGGATGACATGACTTGCAGCAGTAAGATTGAGCCCAGTTCCGGCAGCTTTCAGCGATAACAGGAAGATTTTATTGGCATGGTTGTTCTGGAACTTCTCCACCATCTCTTTTCGCTGATTCAGGCTGCAACCACCATGATAATACAGTGGTTCTTCCTTGTATTTTTCGGTAATAAAATGGTGAAGCAAACCGGCCATTTCGGTAAACTGCGTAAAAATCAGCACTTTCTCGTTACTTTCTGTAATACTGTCGAGCTTATCGAACAACAAATCAAGTTTGCCACTTAACGAAGCATCCTTTTGCCCGTTTTTCAGGAATTGCGCCGGATGGTTGCAGATTTGTTTCAGGGCCAGAATCATCTGCAAAACCAGTCCCTGCCGCACAAACAGCGATTTTTGGTCGGTGTTGCGGATGCCCTCGATTTCTTCCATCGCCTTTTCAAGCGTTTTCTCATACAAACTTGCCTGTTCTTTGGTGAGGGTGGCAAAACTGTCAATTTCAATTTTATCAGGAAGATCGGAAATTATGGTTTTGTCCGATTTCAACCGGCGCATCAAAAACGGGGCAGTCACTTTTTTTAGTTTTTCGGCAGTTTCCACATCGTTCAGCTGCTCAATCGGATTCCCGAAAGTCTCGGCAAACTCTTTGGAACTGCCCAAAAAACCCCGGTTGCAGTAATCCATAATACTCCACAGTTCGCTCAGCCTGTTTTCAACCGGAGTCCCGCTCAGCGCGATAAAATTGCCCG
>JAJUGS010000045.1 GCA_029265875.1 Prolixibacteraceae bacterium | reverse complement strand
CTTTACAATTTCAATATGTCTGTCAGGCAGGATTTGGAGGATAAAACCTATGAACTATATTGCAGTACCTCAGAAGAAACTAATAATTTTTATTTGCCTATCTAAATGAACGTGAACCAGAAGAAGCATTGGAAGAAAAAAAGAGAATTGCCGGAGAAATTCTGAATGCCAAAAACGATGATGGGTTAAGAGATATTCTAATTAGTTACCGTTATTTGAAGCAACGGCATTCGCTTATGACAATTGGCCTGCTTAACTCGAAACATTATCAAATAATTATCAAGTATCAAATATTGAAAATGAATTAAAGCATAAGCAAAAATGGCACACTGGATCGAAAGTAAAGATTACTACAAAGAAATAATACGAGAATACCTCGAACAACATCACCCACGCTTTTTGATGGAATTGATAGAGAGCAACGAACTGGAGGAAGTTCTGGACTGGAGGGTGGAGAACTTTCTGGAAAAGATGGAACACAGCAGCAACCCACAGGACGAAAAGGAAATTTACTATCAGGAAATGCTGACATTCTAATGGTTTTAATAACTTTAAAAAGGAATTTGTTGCGACTTAATCTGACAGGTAGTATTGAAAAACTATTAAAGCTTCATGGATATTTCAACTACTGGCTTTTAAAATCTTTTTGAAATCAAATTAAGATTTCTCAATCCGTTGACTAAATGTTGACTAAAAATAAAAACGAATACCTTTAAGATATTCGTTTTCAGCTATTTACTTTTTAGTTTTGTGATCCTGGAGAGACTCGAACCCCCAACCTTCTGATCCGTAGTCAGATGCTCTATCCATTAAGCTACAGGACCCTTTTATTTGCTTTAAAAGCGGTGCAAATATAATACTTTTTAGATATAATTCCGGTAATGAAATAATTTTAATCTTTCTAAATTAGTTAAGGATTACTCCTCCTCATCATCATCATAATCTTCATAATCTTCATCATCATAATCTTCCCATTCATCAGGTTCCTCAAAATCAACTTTACGGTTACCATTCAGCATTTCAGTAATTTCGGTTCTCGATAGCATTTTAACGTTGGTAAGTATCATATCATCATCGAGAAAATTGCCGTATTGATTACATTCATCAATAATATTCCTGAAAACTGATTTTAAGTCGGTTTGAAGCGGCAACATTACCATGGCGGTAGAAAAACCATCGGTAAAATCAATTGTTTCAAATTCGCCATCATTTGATTTCAGGACAGTAATAAGTTCATCTTTTAATAGATTTTGCTGAGTACGGGTTAAAATTCCCTGTTTGTTTTTATTAATAAAAACCACATAATACCTTATTTTCTGGCCTTTTCCGCCCAAACCGGTTGAAATAAAAACCTGCTGCTCGTCGAGCAGTGAACTTTGTAAAAGCATCCGGCTTTCCTGCATGGCCAAAACAGCCCACTGGTAGATTTCGCCACTGCTTTCCTTTACAAACCGTTCGATTGTTCTGAATGCTTTAACATTATCAATCGTGGCAATATTTACAAGTATTTGCTTTTTACGTTCAAAACCCGTGTTTTCAGAAAACAGCTCATCCATATTTGCAAAACATTCAGCAGAAATTTCATCAGTCCGGTTTTTTTGAGCATAATCAAAATATTTCATCTGAACATCGATGTCAATCTGTTCTTCCAGGATGCTGAAATTCTCAGGTAAATTCTCCAGTACTTTCTGAATATTCTGATAAAACTGTTTTTCCTTCATTGTATCAAATATGAAACAAAAATAACCACTTCACCTGAATCAACCCGATAATTAACATTTTATTTGATTTTTCAGGAAGCAAATTAATGTTTCCGAATGTAGTAATAAACCCATCTATGGTAATTATCGTTTAGCTTTTGAATTGAATTATTTTATATTTGCAGTGCTTATTTTGAATGATTTTAAATATCGGAGAGTGAGGGGGAAGTGAAATTAAGTGAAGTAAAAAGCAGTGAAACAGTAATAGTTACCAAATTGCTTGGACATGGTTCGTTCAGAAAAAGAATTTCTGAAATGGGCTTTATCAAGGGGAAAGAGGTGAGGGTAATTAAAAATGCGCCATTTAACGGGCCTATTGAATTCAAAATAATTAATTACAATGTATCGCTGCGAAAATCGGAAGCTGATTTAATAGAAGTTCTACCGGTTGATGAGTTCCAACACACGGCAAACAATAATTACCAGGGCCTGATTGACAGTAATATTGCCCAGGTTGATTTATCCGAAAAATCAAAAATCATCAATATTGCATTGGTTGGCAATCCCAACAGCGGGAAAACCACCCTTTTTAATTTTATTTCGGGGTCGCGCGAGAAAGTGGGGAATTACTCGGGTGTTACGGTTGACATTAAAAAGGCAACCATTACCACAAAAGGTTACACTTTCAATTTTTATGATCTCCCCGGAACTTACAGTCTTACAGCTTATTCGAAAGAAGAAATTTATGTAAGGGAGTTTATTTACGAACAAACCCCGGATATTGTAATTAATGTGGTTGACGCTACCAACCTTGAAAGAAATCTGTTTCTGACCACGCAATTAATTGACATGGACCTCAGGATTGTGGTGGCCTTAAACATGTTTGACGAACTGGAGAAAAAGAAACTGTTCTTAAATAAAGAAGGACTGGCTAAATTGCTGGGTATGCCGCTCATTCCCACCATCAGTTCGAAAGGAATCGGGATTGACGACCTGATTGACAAAGTAATTGAAGTATTTGAGGGAAAAGATCAGTTTTCAAGACATATTCACATCAATTACGGGAAAGATATTGAAGATTCAATAAATATTGTCCGAAGCAAAATCAAGGAAAACAAGCCGATAACCGATAAAATATCCTCGCGCTTTCTGGCCATTAAAATGCTCGAAAAAGATGACCAGGTCTCGGGATTGTTGACCAGCTATCCAAATTACGAGGAAATATTAAAGTTCACACAAAAAGAAATTCACAAAATTGAATTACTTGAAAACGAAGAAAGCGAAACTGTGATCACCAATGCCAAGTATAGTTTTATTGCAGGCGCTTTAAAGGAAACATTCAGAAACAAAAAAATCAGTGATAAAACACGGTCTGAAAAAATTGATTCGGTTTTGACCAATAAATATCTGGGGTTTCCCATTTTCTCTGCTATTTTGTTCCTCATTTTTTTCGCAACCTTTAAAATCGGGGCGTACCCTATGGATTGGATTGACCGTGGAGTACTCGCCTTTGGCGACCTGGTTGCCCGTTTTATGCCCGATGGAATGCTGAAAGACCTAATTGTGGGAGGGATTATCAGCGGAACAGGCAGCGTATTGGTTTTCCTCCCCAATATCCTTATCCTTTTTCTTTTTATTTCGCTTTTGGAAGGTACAGGTTATATGGCGCGAGCAGCCTTTATCATGGACAATATCATGCACAGGTTCGGGTTGCACGGACGATCGTTTATACCCATGATTATGGGTTTTGGCTGTAACGTACCGGCAATTCTGGCAACCCGTTCCATGCGCAACCGTGGCGACAGGATTCTTACCATGCTGATAATTCCTTTTATGTCGTGCAGTGCGCGGCTTCCGGTTTATATTCTCATTATTTCGGCATTTTTTGAAAAATACCAGGCTTTCTATCTGATTGGGATTTATGCTGTTGGGGTTATTTTCGCTTTTCTTACCGCACAAATTCTGAATAAAACGATTTTCAGAAATAAGGAAACACCCTTTGTGATGGAGCTTCCGTCCTATCGCATCCCCACACTTCGGAATGTATTTTACCATATGTGGGATAAAACCCAGCATTACCTTCGGAAAATTGGTACAATAATTCTGGCGGGTGTCGTAATTGTCTGGGCTTTGGAATATTTCCCGAGAGAAACAAAAAATACAGCTTCCATCAAAGAGCAAATTGCATTTGTTGAAAATAATTCAGCCTTAAGTCCATCCGCAAAAGCAGAGCAGATTAAAACGTTACAATTTCATATGGAATCTGACAGGCTGACCAATTCTTACCTCGGCAGGTTCGGGAAAATAATTGAACCTGTGATGAAACCGCTGGGATTTGACTGGAAAATGAGCATTGCCTTGTTGGCAGGTCTTCCGGCAAAAGAAATTATTATCAGCACGATGGGCGTCATTTACCAGAGTGACAGCAGCGAAACAACAACCAACCTTCAACATAAGTTAAAAAGTGAAAAGTTTATTTCGGGTGAAAAAGCCGGGCAAATCGTGTTTACAACGCCCACAGCGCTGGCTTTTCTTATTTTTATTCTGATATATTTTCCGTGTATTGGGGTGGTAAGCGCTATAAAAAATGAATCGGGTTCCTGGAAATGGGCTGCATTTGCAGTATTTTACACCACATCGCTGGCTTGGATGGCCGCATTTCTGGTTCAAACAATAGGAAGTATGCTATGACACAGGAGATTATCACATACATGATTATTGGCGCTGCGCTGGCTTATACTTTTTCGGGCATATTTAAGAAATTAACCGCCAGAAAGAAGAAAGTAGTGAAAACCGACTTTAAAAGTCAGACATTTTCCATGCAACACAATTGCCATGATTGTTCGGCCGAATGTATGCTCCGGAATTCGGTAAAACCGCTGCAGGGAAAGAATGAAGAATTGTGTAAAAAGATTGAAATAAAACAGAAATTATAGCGCTTTCAGGTTGCTGATGGTTTCAAGCGGATTTTCGGAGCCAAAAACAAAACTTCCGGCAACCAGCACATTGGCGCCCACATCAAAAAGTTTTTTCCCGGTTTCGTAATTCACTCCGCCATCTACCTCAATTAAACAATCTGGATTTATTTTATCGATAAGTTCGCGTAACTGAGCCACTTTTTTATAGGTGTTATCAATAAATACCTGTCCTCCAAATCCCGGGTTTACCGACATCAGCAAAACCATATCAAGTTCGCTGATAATATCTTCAAGCACAGCTACAGGCGTGTGCGGATTGAGACATACACTAGCCCTTGCACCTAACTTTTTGATATATTGAATGGTACGGTTCAGATGTGTACAGGCTTCGTAATGAACAGTTATTATGGATGCACCTGCTTTTACAAAAGCTTTGATCATCGAATCGGGGTTAACTATCATCAAATGAACATCGAGTTGTTTTCGGGCAATTTTACTGACTGATTCAATTACAGGTATTCCAAATGAAATATTCGGAACAAAAACACCATCCATTACATCAAAATGAATGTATTCTGCTTCGCTTTGGTTAATCATTTCGATTATGCTCCCCAGATTATTAAAATCAGCCGCTAAAATCGACGGCGCGATAATTCGTTTCATCCTGTGGTTTACTTGCCCAGATAAGCTTTTAAGAGCCGGTTCCGGTATTGGTTTTTCAGTTTTTTGATTGCCTTTTCCTTGATTTGGCGCACTCGTTCACGCGTTAAACCCAGTTCTTCTCCTATTTCTTCCAATGTATAAGGCTGAAAGCCGTTTAACCCGAAATAAAACTTTAGAATATCGGCTTCCCTCTCATTGAGGGTTGAAAGCGAACGTTCTATTTCCTTGCGGAGTGATGAGTTCATGAGTTCAGCTTCAGGGTCGGGAGAATCTTCGTTGAGCATCACGTCGTAAAGATTTCCTGCTTCTTCATCCCTTAATGGAGCATCCATCGATACATGAATTCCTGAAAAATTCAAAGAATCTTCGATAAACTCGGGTTTACTATCCAATAAATCAGCCACTTCGTCAACAGTGGGTTCGCGTTGAAATTCCTGTTCAAGCTGGTTAAATGCTTTATTTATTTTGTTGATCGAGCCTATTTTATTCAAAGGTAACCTTACGATTCTCGCTTGCTCCGCCAGAGCCTGCAAAATCGATTGCCGGATCCACCAAACTGCATAAGAAATAAATTTGAATCCCCGGGTTTCGTCAAAACGTTCAGCAGCTTTAATCAAACCGAGGTTTCCTTCGTTAATTAGATCAGGAAGACTAAGCCCTTGATTTTGATATTGTTTCGATACAGAAACCACAAAACGCAGATTTGCTTTAATCAGGGTTTCCAGTGCCACTCTATCACCGGTTTTTATGCGTTTGGCCAATTCAACCTCTTTTTCAGCCGATAAAAGCTCAACTTTTCCAATCTCATGCAAATACTTATCGAGAGAAAGCGTGTCCCGATTCGTTACCTGTTTCGATATTTTCAGTTGTCTCATAGGTTGATACTTTAACAATATTCTGAAAAACAGCAGTTTAAAATTATCGATTAGTTTATTTTAAACAATATGCTTTATGAACAATTTTAACTTTTTCAGCATGAATTTATCTTGTAACAAACAAATTATCCGGATAGTTTTCATTAATTATACAGAAAGCAATAAACTTTTAAATCCTTCAAAATCAGATTTTAATTCAATGCTCTGTTTGTTTCCATTTAGAAACGCTGCCAGCCTGGCGGGAATATCAACCGATGAGGTTCCCAAAATCATTTCCATTGTTTCCACAAATTTGGCAGGATGAGCGGTTTCTAAAAAAACACCAATCTCGTCATTTTTAAGATGCTCCTGTAAAGCCCTGCATCCACAGGCGCCGTGCGGGTCGCAAATATATCCGTAATTTATGTAAACTTCTTTTACGATTTTCTTTATCGTATCATCGGAATACCAACAGCCCTGCATCACAGTTTTAATATTTGAATGCGAGTTGTTGTACAAATCAAGGATCCTGGCAAAATTACTGGGCGCGCCAACGTCCATTGCGTTGGCAAGTGTTTCTACCGATTCACGTGGAGTATATTTGCCGGTTTCCAAATAATCAAAAATCACATGATTGCTGTTATTGGCTGCTATAAATCGATGTACCGGCAATCCCATTTCGCGGGCAAATAAACCGGCTGTTAGGTTACCGAAATTTCCGCTTGGCACTGAAAAAACAAGCTTTTTGCCTTCCAGAACTCCCGATTCTTTCAGTCGTGCAAATGCATTAAAATAGTAAAACGATTGTGGGATAAACCTTGCCACATTAATTGAATTGGCAGAAGTCAGCAAAAGTTTTTCATTCAGCTCCTTATCGAGAAAAGCTGTTTTTACAAGCCGCTGGCAATCGTCAAAAGTCCCGTCAATTTCGAGTGCTGTAATATTTTGCCCTAAAGTTGTGAATTGCGATTCCTGAATTTTGCTCACCTTTCCTTTTGGGTACAATACAAAAACCCGGATGCCTTCAACTCCCAGAAAACCATTGGCAACGGCACTGCCTGTATCACCGGAGGTTGCCACAAGTACGTTAACAGTTTTATCACTTTCACCCAGGAAATAGTTCAGCAACCGGGCCATAAAGCGCGCGCCCACATCTTTAAATGCCAGCGTTGGCCCATGAAACAATTCGAGTGAATAAATATTATCGGTTACTTTTACAACCGGACAGTCAAACGCGAGCGTTTCAAAAACAATCTCTTTCAGTTTTTCTGCTGGAATATCATCGCCAAAGAATTTATCTGCAACAGCATAACCAATTTCCTGAAAACTCAGTTTTTCAATATTTAAAAAGAATTCAGGCCCAAAAACCGGGATTTTTTCCGGCATAAATAAACCATTATCGCCAGCTAATCCTTTTATAACAGCTTCTTTCAGGGAAACTTCGGGCGCAATCAGGTTTGTGCTGTAGTATTTCATTCGCAGGTTCAGAATTTAAATTTCAATGTAAATAAGCGTTCACTTTGAAATAAGTCGGGCAATATTAGTAAAGTTTTGTTGTGTTACAATCGTGTTTTATGACAAAAATCACACAATTATCAAAAATACTAAACTTGTGTTAAGAATGTTTTCATGAATTCACTTCCGTAAAGCAAACCAAAATCACCTTTATTTGCATCAAATTCATCATAAACTTCGGCTTTATCGGCTTCAATACCCGGATAATAAATCGTAAAAGGCACCGGATCATGCGTGTGTGTTTTAATAGCGCAAGGCGTAGGATGATCGGGTAAAATGGCAATCGCCACCTTTTCGGCCCAATCTTTTGTTTCTTGAAGAATATACTTTACAACCCGGTTGTCGAGATATTCGATGGTCTTTGTTTTCAGTTCCACATCCCCTTCGTGGCCGGCTTCGTCGCTGGCTTCGATATGTAAATAAACCAGGTCACACACTTTCAAAGCATCCACTGCCGCTTTTGCCTTTCCTTCGTAATTGGTATTGTACAAACCGGTTGCTCCTTCCACTTTGATCACTTCCATGCCGGCATAAACACCGATTCCCTGTATTAAATCAACCGCCGAAATCACGGCAGAACGGTTAATCCCGAACATCTCTTTTAAAGTGGGCATAGCCGGTTTGTAGCCCGGCGACCACGGCCAGATGCTGTTGGCCGGATCTTTGCCTTTTGCGATCCTTTCCAGATTTACCGGATGGCTGGCAAGAATTTTCTGAGATTCTGAAATCAACTGATTGATCAAATCAGCCGTTTTCTTTGCTTCGTCAGTTTCGGGCAGAGGCAAAACCTCTTTATAAAGTGTGCCCGGAACATCGTGCGGCGGGGTACATTTCAGTTGTTTTTTCCCATTTTTGATTACCAAAAGATGCCGGTACGAAACACCCGGATAAAACTTCACCTGGTTATTTCCCAGTTTTTCGTTCAGAAAATCAATCAGAACAGCCGCTTCCTCGCTTGAAATATGACCGGCAGAATGATTTTTTATTTTTTCATTTTCAATGGTCAGAAGGTTACAACGCAGGGCAAGGTCGCCCGGCAAAAGCTGAACGCCCATGCTGGCTGCCTCCAACACTCCCCTGCCCTCAAAAACTTTTTCCACATCGTAACCCAGAACAGCCATGTTGGCAATTTCGCTGCCCGGATGCATGGTTTTGGGCACTGTTACCAGCATCCCCGATTTTCCGTTTTTTGCCAGCCAGTCGATGTGCGGCTTTTGGGCCATTTGCAGCGGTGTTTTATTTCCGTAAGCTGCGAGCGGCTCATCCGACATGCCGTCGCCCAATATAATTAAGTGCTTCATTCTGAATATTTAAATATTTGATACTTTGATTAAATCGGCAAAAACCCCGGCTGCCGTAACCGATGCGCCTGCTCCGTAGCCTTTTATCAGCATCGGGAACTGGTTGTAACGCTCGGTGGTGTACATTACCAGGTTGTTACTTCCTTCAAGGTCGTAAAACGGGTGACGGGAATCCACTTCAATCAAACCGGCTTCGCCTGCCCCATTTTCGAATTTGGCCACAAACCGCCACTTTTTATTTTCCGCTTCCAGTTTCTGTCTTTTTGATTCAAATTCTGCGTCCAGGCTGCCAACATTTTTCCAGAAATCTTCCAGCGTGCCATTGAAAAGCTCATCAGGGATAAACCGGTTTATTTTAATATCCTCCATTTCGAGCTGATATCCTGATTCGCGCGCAAGAATTAATACTTTCCTTGCAACATCCACGCCACTCAGGTCAATACGCGGGTCGGGTTCGGAATAGCCTTCGTCTTTTGCCATTCTGATGGTTTTGCTCAACGGAATTTCGGCAGAAATTGTGTTGAAAATAAAATTGAGTGTACCAGAAAGCACGGCTTCGATTTTCAAGATTTTGTCGCCTGAATTAACAAGGTCATTCAACGTGTTGATGATTGGCAAACCCGCTCCCACATTGGTTTCAAACAAAAACTTCACCCCTTTTTGTTTGGCAATCCGTTTGATTTCAGCATAGTTTGAATACGCCGATGAAGCAGCAGATTTATTGGCGGTAACAATCGAAATATTCGATTCCAGGATTTCCCTGTACTTTTCAGCCACCAAATCAGAAGCCGTGCAATCGACCACCACCGAATTGTAAATATTCATTTTACGGATTGCTTCCACAAATCCGGCCAGCGACGAAACTTCACCTTCTTTTTCCAATGCCTCGCGATAATTGGCAATGTCAATTCCTTCGCGGTTAAAAAGCATTTTACGTGTATTGGCAACACCGGTGAGTTTTATTTTCAGGTGTTTTTCCTTCAGAAGTTTTTCCTGCTGCTTTTGTAGCTGCTGCAAAAGATTTCCGCCAACCGTGCCGATTCCCATCAGGAAAACATTCAATTCAATGTTTTCAGACAGGAAAAACGATTCGTGAACAACGTTCAGCGTTTTGCGCAGAACCTCGTTTTTCACCACCCACGATATATTTAACTCTGAGGCACCCTGCGCGATGGCAATTACATTGATCCCGTTTTTACCAATCGTGGAAAACAGTTTCCCTGCTATTCCGGTAGCGTGCTTCATGTTTTCGCCCACGATGGCAACAATCGAAAGGTCGGGTTCGATGGCAATACGGCTGATTTGACCGTTGGCAATTTCCTTTTCAAATTCCGATTCAATGGCATTTTTAGCCTTGTCAACAAGATTCTGTTCAATGGCAATACTGATGGAATTTTCGGAAGATGCCTGAGAAATAAGAATGACATTTACATTTACTTTTGCCAGCGCGGTAAAAAGCCGCATCGAAATACCGGTAACACCCACCATCCCGATTCCCTGCAATGTAACCAGCGTGATTCCTGAAATCGATGAAATACCTTTGATGATTCTCTCAGCACCTTTTTCAACCCTTTGGGCAATGCGGGTCCCGGGATTTTCCGGCTCAAACGTATTTTTGATCAGAACCGGAATTCCTTTCTGGTAAACCGGCAAAATAGTGGGCGGATATATGACTTTTGCACCAAAATGCGAAAGTTCCATCGCTTCGGAATAGGTAAGTTCCGGGATTGTGTACGCTTTACTGATTACCCGCGGATCGGCGGTCATAAAACCGTTTACATCAGTCCATATTTCAAGGATTTCGGCATTTAACGCAGCGGCAACAATGGCGGCTGTATAATCTGATCCACCTCTGCCCAGCGTTGTAAATTCGCCTTTTTCGTTTTTCGAGATAAACCCCGGGACAACGGCAACCCCCTGAAACGCGCCAAAAACGCTTTCGATGTTTTTATTCGTGATACTGAAATTAACCGCTGCTTTCCCAAAATTGCTGTCGGTCCGGATAAATTCGGAAGCGTCAAATCGTCTCACTCCAAGAAAACCGGCCACAATATGCGACGAAATCCGTTCGCCAATGCCAGCAATCCGGTCGAGTGTTTTCGGGGTAAGTTCACCAACCAGCGTGATCCCGGTCAGAATTTGCTCAAGTTCAAACAGCAATTCCTCAACAATATATTTTACCGGACCGTTTCCGTTAAAAAGTGCATTGACGGTTTCTCCATGCTTGCTTTTAATTTCAGCCAGTATTTCGTGATAATTGCCCGTACCGGTGGCGGCGGCTTTTGCGGCAGACAGAATCTTATCCGTAATTCCGCCCAATGCTGAAACAACAACAATTAAATCGCCTGGCTGCGAATCGACAATCGCTTTTACCTTCCGGATATTATCGGCATTTCCCACCGAGGTTCCGCCAAATTTCAATACTTTCATCGGGTCTGGTTTATTTTGTTACTAAAAAAAACTGGATGAATCGACAGAAAATCGGTTCACCCAGTAACACTATTCTGTTCTGATTAAATGATTATTCCGTGGTTGTTTTGCCCGAAATGGCTTCCTTAATTTTTGTTTCAAGTTCAAGGGCAAGTTCCGGATTATCGCCAATCAGGTTTCGAACGCTGTCGCGCCCCTGACCCAGTTTTGTGTCGCCATAACTAAACCACGAACCACTTTTTTTGATGATGTTGCACTGAACCCCCAAATCGATGATTTCGCCGGTTTTGGAAATTCCCTCGCCATACATTATATCGAACTCGGCTTTGCGGAAGGGCGGCGCTACCTTGTTTTTCACCACTTTCACCCTTACATTGTTACCCAGTGCCTCTTCTCCATCTTTCACCTGCCCTATTCTGCGGATATCCAAACGTACCGAAGCATAAAACTTCAAAGCATTTCCACCGGTGGTGGTTTCAGGATTCCCAAACATCACCCCGATTTTCTCGCGCAATTGGTTGATAAAGATGCAACAGGTTTTTGTTTTACTGATGTTGGCGGTAAGTTTCCGCAATGCCTGCGACATCAGTCGTGCCTGTAATCCCATTTTCGAATCGCCCATTTCGCCTTCGAGTTCGGCTTTGGGTGTTAAAGCCGCCACCGAGTCAATCACAATAATATCGAGTGCTCCCGATCGTACCAGGTTATCCACTATTTCGAGTGCCTGTTCTCCATTATCGGGCTGCGAAATTAAAAGTTCATCGATATTAACACCCAGGTTTTTGGCGTAATACGGGTCGAAAGCATGTTCGGCATCTACAATGGCTGCAATTCCGCCGGCTTTTTGTGCTTCGGCAATGGCGTGTATGGCAAGTGTTGTTTTCCCCGATGATTCAGGCCCGTAAATTTCAATGATTCTACCCTTTGGATAACCACCAACTCCCAATGCCACATCGAGTGCAATGGAGCCCGAAGGGATAACCGAAACTTCATCCACGGCACGGTCGCCAAGCCGCATGATAGAACCTTTTCCGTAACTTTTTTCAATTTTGTCCATGGTAAGCTGAAGTGCCTTCAGCTTTTCTTTATTGATGGCAATCTGTTCTTCTTTTGTCATTTTATGCCCAGGTTAAATATTTAATGATTCAGTAATCTGTGAGGTATGATTTTTTGTATCAACTTTATCAAAAATGGCTTTTATTGTTCCGTTTCCGTCAATTACAAAGGTGGTTCGCAAAACGCCCATGTATTTTTTCCCATACATGCTTTTTTCGCCCCAAACCCCGTAAGCTTCAAGTATCTCAGTTTTTGTATCTGCAATCAGGTCAAATTTCAGCCCGAATTTTTCGATAAATTTCTGATGCGACTTTTCACTATCAGGACTAACACCCACAACATGATAACCTCTTGAAATCCACATTTCGTAATTGTCATTCAGATCACAGGCTTCGGCAGTACAACCGGGGGTATCATCTTTTGGATAAAAGTAAAGTATCAGGTTTTTACCGGCAAAATCTGTTAGACTGATTTTTTTCCCGTTCTGATTTACTCCTTCAAAATGAGGAGCTTTATCTCCAACCGACAGTTTTAAACTCATTTTATTCTTGTTAAAGGTTTACAAATATAATTTAATAATGGCAATTTCACGCCTTGTCATCTTTCAGAATTAATATTAGAAATGTAAAGTTTCTGAGGACAAAAGGCGGCACTTTTTTTGTATTTTTACGCTCATCAAGGTACTTGATTGTAACAGAACATGCAGCATATTTTTAAAATATCAGTTTTAACAATTACGGTTGTTTTTTTGTTTTCCCCATTTTTATCGTTGGGTAATACCGAACAGGAAAATCCGCTTACCAAGGCTATTCAGCTTTTTGATAAAAGAAAATTCGTTGAAGCTGAATCGGCCTTCAAAAAATTGCTGGATGTAAAACCCAATGATTTTATGATCAACTATTTCTATGGTGCGTGCAGGACCGAAAACGGGCATTATTCCGACCAGGACCTGCAGTATCTGGTGAAAGCCAGTAAAGAAGTTTACCCCATTGATATTGATTATTATTTTGGGGTACAATATCATGCAAAAAATGACTGGAACAAGGCTCTTACCTATTACAATAATTATAAAAAAGTTTCGACTGACGAGGAGCAAAGCCGTGTGAACCTCAATCAGAAAATTGAACAATGCAGCAACCGGATTAACCCGTTTTTTACGGAAGCAGCGTTAACAGGAAATGACACTGCGGTAACAGAAGTTTCTCGCGTTGATACTATTACAAATGAAAATGTAATCGCAACAGTGGCCACTGTTCAGGAAAATACAACTTTCGATAGTCCGGCAATTGCGCCGGCAGCCGTAATTTCTGAAACCAATATTGCAATTGATTCAATTAACATCACCCAGCCAAATGACAGTTTGCAAACAGAAACTTTTTCAGAAGAAAAACCGCAAGAATTACCAGTTGCCGAAAAAGCTCCGGAAAATATTTCTGCACACGAACAGGTTATTAATTTCAACATCAACAGCGAAATAACTTACCTTTTTGCATCCAATTTCAGAACCAGCGAAGGGGCAAAAGGTTATAACGAAGGAATTGCCAAACAGGCTGAACTTGATAAGCTGAGCCTCAGAACAGAGATTTTACGGGAGCAATATTCTAAAGCAAAAACCAGGGCTGAAAAAGATTCGATCGGGCAAATAATTGTACAGCTTGAAAACGATAGTTACCACTTGAATGCACAAATAAAAAAACTTTTTATTCAAACCAAAACAGCAGAAAACAATTACTGGCAAAATGCCCCGGATACTGAAAAGGAGAAATTTATTGCAGAAATTAACCAGGCTGCAGAAGTCATTGCAAAAGAAAATTCCAAAGAAAAAACTACACCGGTAACCGATATCCTGCTTTCGCCATTGCTGGTGGAAGATGCCCCTGTGCAAAAGCCTGCACAGGAACCCAAAAATACCGGGATTGTTTACAAAATTCAGTTGGGAGCCTACAGCAAAGGCATTCCGAATTCGATGAAACCTGTTTTCAAAAAAATTACGATGATTCGGAAAGTGGAAACCTACACCGATGAAAAAGGTGTGGTGGTTTACACCACCGGAAATCTCACACGCTTTGAAGATGCACAGGTAATGCTTACACAGGTAAAACAGGAAGGTATAAAAGATGCAATTATTGCGGCCTATTTAAACGGGAAAAGAATAACTTTGGAACAAGCAAAAAAAACCGAACAGCAGAAATGACCTCGAAAGAAACAAAAAGAAAACCGGATAACAAGGAAACCGATAACCAGTCGCCGGAAAGTTTCCTTGTTTTGCACAACGACAATGTACATTCATTTGATTATGTAATCAGTGTGCTGATGGAAGTATGCGGCCACAGCTTCGAGCAGGCATCGCAATGTACCATGATTACCCATTACAAAGGAAGCTGCGATATTAAAAAAGGTGTTTACAAAACACTGAAACCTATCAAGGAAGCATTAAACCAACGGGAACTTAAAGCCACAATCGATTAAAATGAGTTTATTAGCGATTATTCTGCTCATCATTCTCGGACTTGTACTGTTGTTACTCGAGTTTGCCGTGATTCCGGGTGTAACCATAGCCGGGATCGGCGGTTTTTTACTATTAGCCGGCAGTGTTTATATTGCATTTTCCGAAATGGGAAAAGTAGCCGGTTTTATTACACTTGCCGTTGTCCTGATTTTATCCCCGCTGATGATTTATTATTTCTTCAAATCAAGGGCCGGTAAAAAAATGATACTTGATTCAAAAATCGATGGGAAAGTCGAAAACACAACCCCCGATAAAATTCAGCCGGGCGACACAGGAATAACAATCGGAAGACTTGCCCCGACGGGAAAAGTAAAAATTAACGGAGAAATTGTGGAAGCACAATCATCCGGGGTTTTTATCGACCACCAGGTTGAAATCCGGGTCGTCAAAACACATCTGAATAAAATTATTGTCGAACCTAAATAAAATTAATATCATGATTGAATCACTTGGTTTGTTTGGATTGATAGTGGCAGTGATGGTACTGCTTTTTATCATGCTGTATTTTGTACCGATCGGGCTCTGGTTTTCGGCCCTTGTTTCGGGTGTAAAAATCTCGTTACTGCAATTGTTTCTGATGCGGTTCAGAAAAGTTCCGCCCGGGGTAATTGTGCGGGCGCTGATTGAAGGCACCAAAGCAGGCGTTCCGCTGAACCGCGATGCCCTGGAAGCTCATTACCTGGCAGGCGGACACGTATCAAATGTGGTACATGCGCTGGTTTCGGCGTCAAAGGCAAACATCGATTTAACCTTTAACATGGCCACTGCCATCGACCTGGCCGGACGTGATGTTTTTGAAGCCGTGCAAATGTCGGTTAACCCGAAAGTAATCAACACCCCGCCGGTAACTGCGGTTTCAAAAGATGGTATCCAGTTGATTGCCAAAGCCCGTGTAACCGTTCGGGCCAACATTAAACAGTTAGTGGGTGGCGCCGGCGAAGAAACCGTGCTTGCCCGTGTAGGTGAAGGGATTGTTTCGTCAATCGGTTCTTCACACTCGCATAAATCGGTGTTGGAGAATCCAGATTTTATTTCGAGGGTGGTATTGGAAAAAGGGCTTGATGCCGGAACCGCTTTCGAAATTCTTTCGATTGATATTGCCGATATTGATATTGGGAAAAACATTGGTGCCGGGTTACAGTTAGACCAGGCCGAAGCCGACAAAAACATTGCTCAGGCAAAAGCCGAAGAACGCCGCTCAATGGCTGTTGCTTTAGAACAGGAAATGAGGGCTAAAGCGCAGGAAATGAGGGCTAAAGTAATTGAGGCTGAAGCAAAAATTCCGCTGGCCATTGCAGAAGCTTTCAGAAATGGGAACCTGGGCGTGATGGATTACATGAAATACAAAAACATCATAGCCGACACGTCGATGCGCGAATCGATTGCCGGCGACGAAAAGAAAGAACAATAAAATCACCGTATTCGTGTTTCAAAAAAGCTGTCCTTCGTTTGTGGGGCAGCTTTTTTTTGCCTGAACGCTCAGTACAGGAATCGCCGGATACAACTTTCAGTTTACTGCAAAAACTCCGGGGGTCACCATTCAGGCTAAAAAGATAAAAAACCAAACTACGCAAAGGATTCAGGCATTTTTCACGGATTACTCAGGAAATATTCAGAAATTGCAGCTTTATAATTCATGCTAAAAATATCAGAAATGAACAATAACAAAATACTTATCGCAATCGCAATTGTGATTGGTCTGGCCCTCAACGGAATATTTATTGGCAGGGCTATTCAACGCTTTAAAAAGGAAGACCGCTTTATTTCGGTAAAAGGATTTTCGGAACGCGAAGTAAAGGCCAATCTTGCCGTGTGGACCATTAAAACGAGAATTACCACCAACGATATTTCGGAAGGCAGCAAAAGGGTGGAAAACGACAAACAGAAGATTGTGGAATTTCTCGTTCAAAAAGGAATCGGTGAAAATGAAATATTTCAGCAGGACCTGAAAGTGGTGGACAAAATGGCCCGCGAATACGGTGACGACAACATCGGGAATTACCGTTATATCATTGAAAATTCGATGCAGGTACGCTCTGAAAATGTCGATAATGTTCAGCGCGTAAAACGCATGACCGACGAACTGCTGAAAATAGGTGTGGTGATTTCGAACATCAACGAATACCAGCCATCTGTTCAATATCTTTACACAAAACTGAATGATATTAAACCCGAAATGCTTTCGGAAGCCACCCAAAATGCCCGCAAAGCCGCACTTGAATTTACCCGCGAAAGCAATGTCGGACTGGGCGAAATGAAAAAAGCAAGCCAGGGGTTGTTTACCATTGTTGACCGCGACGATTTTGTGGCCGGGCAAACCGGCGAAGGTTACGGCAACAACGTGAACGACATCTGGAAAAAAGTACGAGTGGTTGTAAATATTGAATATTCGGTCGAATAGAAATTACTCCCCGGTTTTTTAATTTGCTCATCGTCATTTATTGAACTTTCAGACTGTATTCTTACTTTTGCACACTTTGTATAAAAAATTCGGATTAATAGGAATACAAGATGGAACCTGAAAATAAATTCGCTGAAGAAGCGGAGAATTACAAAATTTTTGAACCTCAGCTTAAACATGCCATCAGAAAGGCTGAAAAGACTGATGATTTGCGGGAAGCCAAGAGTATTCTTATTGAAGCTCAGCAAAATTTCAGGGGAATAAAACTATTCTGGAAAGACCGCGAAGAACTGAATACCCGGCTCCAGGATGCCTTCAGAAAAATCAACAGCCAGATTGAAGAAGAGAAAAAACAGTCGTACGAAGAAGCACTGCTGAATTACACACACCTGAAAGTGAAGGTTGAAGAAGCTTCGTTTCTGGCCTCGAATCCGAAAGATTTTAACGAAACCTGGGATTTTCTGCTCGAAGTGCAGGCCATGTTTAAAAACACGCGCCTTTTAAACGAGCACCGCGAAACACTATATGCGAAATTGCAGGAAGCTTTTGCCAAAATCAAAGAGTTCCGGGAACGGGAAAGAAATGAATTTACATCCGGAAGTTTACAAAACCAGGCACAACTAAATGAACTGCTCGCTGGTATCATCAAATTAATTCAGGAATCAGATGATTTCAGAGGTTTAAAAGAAAAACTCATCCATATTCAGGCTGAAATCAGGAATGCAAAACTGACACGGGAAGTGCGTGATGAACTGAACTCCCGGTTGCAGGATGCTTTTACCATGCTCCACATCAGGCAGGATGCGGTTTTTACTGAAAAACGACAAAACGCGGAAAACCAGTTCCTGATTTTTGAAGGCCGTACAAAAGAAATTCTGAAACAGGCCAAAGAATCGACCGATTACAACAAAGTCAGGGCCGACATCAAACAAATTCAGGCCGAAATAAGAGCATCTGCTTTGTTCGTAGAGCAGCGCGATTCGCTGAGAAACATGATCCAGGAAGCCTTTGAAACAGTGAACAACCGGCAGGACCAGGAACGGCTGAATTTTGAAACCGAAGCACATAACAACTACAACCGTTTGAAAAAAATGGTTGACGATGGTTTAGCGCAGGCAAACGAAAGCAACGAATACAAGGAAACCCGTGAATACCTGAAAAAAATCCAGGCGGAATTCAGAGGAATCAAACTGATGAAAGAGCAACGGGAATCTTTATACAGCCGGCTTCAATCGGCGTTCGACATCCTGAATACGCGCGTTGACAACTATTTCAGGGAAAAGAAGAAAAACTGGGAAATAAAGATGCAGTACAGGCTTTCATCGTTAAATACCGAATTGTACAAGCTGCGCGAAACGATTGTTAACGAAACACAAAACCTGAAAGAACTGGAAGATTTCTACCAGAACATTGCCAACCCGGCGGTTCACGATACAAAAGCGGTTTTGGGATTGAAAGCCAGAATGTCGTCGCTGCAAATCGGTATCGAAAAGAAGAAACAACAGGTTGCTGAACTTGAAAATGAAATCACTGATTTACAATCGAGAATCGAGTCAGATAAAACGGAAGATAATTCGTTGCCCCAGACAGAATAGCAGTTACCGGATGCTTTCCTGCAAAAGCGTGTAACTGTTGGGCCCCTCATTAAATAGCAAATCGAGCATACTCAGGTTGGGGAAAAATCCCAGTTTATCAGAGAATACCTGCGTGTAAGCAGCCGGGTAAAAATACGGATCTTCGGGTGTTTTCTCCTTGGGCGAAATCAGTTCGCGGTAATTAACAGTCCCGTCAGGAACCTGCTGAAAATCGGCCGTCAGCAGAATTGTGTTATCAAGCTCCAGCAATTCAAGCAGTGTTTCGTTAATTTTCAGGTTGAAGTCAAAAAGAAACTTGTATTTCTTTTCAAAAAACGGTTGCAAATCGTCGGCATAATATTCAAAATAGGGCGAGGTATTATAGGCTGAAAAGAGCGTTCGCCAGTGGTTTCGCTGCCAATCGGTGTCGTACGAAATTTCAATATCCTTAATCAGAATTTTTGGGCCGCGCCCTTTCACAACCGGGACAATCAGGTCAATCGGCCCGTTACCACCCAAAATGGTGTAACGGTTGCGCCAGGTCTGTTTGACAAAGTTCTCGTATTGCTCGATGTAAACCGTTTTGTACATCAGCATTTTAGTATAATACTGGACCGGTGCAAAACAGGCAGTGGCAAGCAGGATATGCTGATTATTTGTCACGATAAAACCTGATACTGGATACTGGATGCTGGATGCTGGATATTCGATATTGGATATCGGATGCTGGATATTCGATATTGGATATCGGATGCTGGATATTGGATATTGTATAATAGAAGCTGGATAATTTGCTTAATTTCAAAAATCATTCGTTATTCTGCAATCGTTAATCTGAAATCGTTAATCCGCATTCGTTATTCCGCAATCGTTATTCCGCAATCGTTATTCTGCAATCGTTAATCTGAAATCGTTAATCCGCAATCGTTATTCTGCAATCGTTATTCTGCAATCGTTATTCTGCAATCGTTAATCCGCATTCGTTAACCTTCTCTATTTTATTCCCCTGAACATACGTCCCACACGGATTTTAGCCGGGAAACTCTTGTCTTTGTCCATCGAAAGCCAGATAAATTTGGCTTTACCAACAACGTGGTCTTCCGGAACAAAACCCCAGTAACGCGAGTCGGCAGAATTGTGGCGGTTGTCGCCCATCATCCAGTAATAATCCATTTTAAAGGTATAACTGTTGGCCACAGTACCGTTGATCTTTATTTCGCTGCCATTCACTTCGAGTTTATTGCCTTCGTAAACACTGATAATACGCCGATACAAGGGCAAATTATCGATGGTAAGCTGAACTGTTTTTCCTTTTGCCGGAATGGTAATCGGGCCGAAGTTATCGACATTCCAGGGAAAATTCTGGTTTGAAGGGAAAATATTGGGATCCCATTTTGCAGGGTCTTCAATGATCTTCTCTACGGCTGTAATATTGTTGAATTCCTTCATTTTTACTGCATTTTCATCAGTAAGCGGAAAAACATATTGCTCGCTGGAATAAACACCACGGTCATCCTCGGCAATGTTCAGTTTTTCAAGCGCCTTTGGATTTAAAGCTGTACCGTTGGTCTTTACAATGTAATCGTGTTGCATACCGGGGAAATGTTCCTGTGGTTTTCCATTCACGAAAAGCTGTCCGCGCTCCATTTTTATTTCGTCGCCGGGAATTGCCACGCAACGTTTTATATAGTTTTCGCGTTTGTCAACCGGTCGCGCAACGATTTCGCCGAAATTGCGGGGATCGTTCCAAACCCTGTCGCGGCCATACATTCGGCAGAGCTGGTAATAGCTCTGGGCCTGCAGGTTCATCGCCACGGTGTCTCCCTCCGGAAAATGAAATACCACCACATCATTGTTTTTGATTTTTCCAAAGCCAGCCATCCTGTGGTAGGGTCTTTTTATCCACTCAACGTATGATTTTGTGCCT
>JAJUGS010000105.1 GCA_029265875.1 Prolixibacteraceae bacterium | reverse complement strand
TAGAAATTCAATCTGGATATTGCTTGATTATGGCGATGTGATGGTCCATGTTTTTCACAAAGATGCACGCGATTTTTACAACCTCGAAGGACTTTGGGCCGATGCAAAAACAAATAAAATATTAGAAGAAGAATATATTGAACATGGCAGATAAACAGGAAAATAAGGGAAACAATAACCAGAATAATCCATTTAATCCGTTAAATCAGAACCGGAAAAACGATTTCAAAGGACCAAAATTCAATGCATACTGGATTTATGGTGTCGTGGCGATTGCATTTATTGCCATTCAGTTTTATTTGAGTACCAGCCGTGGTCCGGTTGAAACAAAATGGGACGAAGTAAAATCGGTAATGTTGGCTAACCGCGATATTGAACGGATTGTGGTCATCAACGACAAAGTAGCCAACATTTACATCAAAAAAGACAGTTTGTCGAAGTATAAGAAACAATTTGAGGAGCATTTCTCAAAACCTTCTGATACCGGTCCTCATTTTAAGTTCAACATCGGTTCGGTTGAAACTTTTGAGCGTAATTTGCAGGAAGCGCAGGCAAATAATCCGGAAGCATTATCTCCTGAATACAAGGAAGAGAGAAACTGGATGGGAGAATTGCTTTGGACCATCGGGCCATTTGTCCTTATCATACTCCTGTGGTGGTGGATTTTTAAACGGATGAGCCGCGGTGGTGCCGGTGGTGCCGGTGGAATATTTAATGTCGGTAAATCGCAGGCCAAAGTATTTGATAAAGACCAGCGTGTTTCCACCACTTTTAAAGATGTGGCAGGCTTAACCGAAGCTAAACAGGAGGTTGTTGAAATTGTTGACTTTCTGAAAAATCCGGAAAAGTTTACCCGTCTTGGAGGTAAAATCCCCAAAGGAGCTTTGCTGGTGGGCCCTCCCGGAACCGGTAAAACTTTATTGGCAAAAGCAGTTGCCGGCGAGGCCAATGTTCCGTTCTTCTCTATGTCGGGTTCCGATTTTGTGGAGATGTTCGTGGGCGTGGGAGCTTCGCGGGTTCGCGACCTGTTCAAACAAGCCAAAGAAAAAGCACCCTGTATTGTGTTTATCGATGAGATTGACGCCATCGGGCGCGCCCGTGGAAGAAATCCCAATATGGGTTCAAACGATGAGCGCGAAAATACACTTAACCAGTTGCTCACCGAAATGGATGGTTTTGATACCAATACAGGTGTGATTATTCTGGCTGCCACCAACCGGGCCGACATTCTTGACCGCGCCTTGATGCGTGCCGGGCGTTTCGACCGCCAGATTCATGTTGAACTGCCCGATCTGAACGAACGGACTGAAATTTTCAATGTTCATCTTCGTCCACTGAAACTCGATCCTGATTTAAAAATTGATTTCCTGGCCAAACAAACTCCGGGTTTCTCGGGTGCCGATATTGCCAATGTTTGTAACGAAGCTGCATTGATCGCTGCCCGAAAAAATCACGATTTTGTTACAAAACAGGACTTTCTGGATGCGGTTGACCGTATCGTGGGAGGACTCGAAAAGAAAAATAAAATCATCTCGCTGGAAGAAAAAAGAACAATTGCCTTTCATGAAGCGGGACATGCCACCATTAGCTGGTTGCTTGAACATGCACACCCACTGGTAAAAGTAACCATCGTTCCGCGCGGAAAAGCACTGGGCGCTGCCTGGTATTTGCCCGAAGAACGCTCGATTACCACTAAAGAGCAGTTATTGGATGAAATGTGTTCCACCCTCGGAGGACGGGCCGCTGAAATGATCGCGTTTAACAAAGTTTCGTCGGGTGCTCAAAACGACCTTGAAAAAGTAACCAAACAGGCCTACGCGATGGTCAGCATTTTCGGGATGAGCGAAAAAGTAGGCAATGTGAGTTATTACGATTCTACGGGTCAGTCGGACTACTCGTTTACAAAACCTTATAGTGAAAAAACCGCTGAACTGATTGATGAAGAAGTAAAACTTCTGATTGACAGTCAATATAAAAGAGCGCTGGAAGTGTTGCGCAACAACGAGGAAGGACATAGAAAATTAGCCAATTTACTGTTGGAACGCGAAGTGATTTTTAGCGAAGACCTCGAAGAAATTTTTGGGAAACGGCCATGGGATAAAAAGCACGTGATCCCTGAAAACGGAACATCGGATAATACGCAACAGGAAGTGAAATCAATAACAGCCAATGATGAAAAAGTTTCAGAACATCATTCGGAACCAGTGGCTGAGCGTGAAGTAAAAGCTGAACAAAAGGTGGAAAAACCACAGGAACCGGAAATTAAACCCGAAGGAAGGGTTTCAAAACCTGAAAGGCAACGGACGCCAAGGACAACACCACCTGCCGACACGAATACACTCTTTTAATGAGTACTGCACGGGAGGAAATATTGGGTAAATTAAGACAGGCAAAACATCAGGTTCCTGATGCGCCGGAGTTGAATGAACCTGTATTTCCTCCCGTTGCTTTACCCCTCGAAAACGCCTTTAAAAATCAGCTCGAATGTATCAGCGGGAAAGTTTATCTTTTGAATAATGAAAAGGAACTTTTTGATGCACTGAAAAAGTCTGTTTCAGAATTCGACCCTGCCACTGTTTTTTGTGACGAAACGCAATTGTTTCCGGCATTGAAAGATGCCGGAATCGATTATCAGCAATACGAAGGGCCGCAAAACCACGTTGAAGCCGGGATTACCGGTTGTGAGTTTTTAGTAGCCCGGAGCGGCACGGTGATGGTGAGTTCTGCACAGGGTGGTGGACGCCAGCTTTCGGTTTATCCGCCCGTTCATATAGTAATTGCCCGCAAAAACCAGTTGGTGGAAAGCCTGGAAGAAGCCTATTCCGGAATCCTTGAAAAATACAACGACAATCTTCCTTCCCAAATAGCCCTGATTACAGGCCCCAGCCGCACCGCCGACATCGAAAAAACACTGGTGCTGGGGGCGCACGGGCCAAAAGAAATCAGGGTTTTTCTGCAACTCTGAAAACCATCGCTTTTACAAAGGCAAGTTTAATTCAGACGTTTTACAAAAAATTCGCCATCGGTAATAATCAAATCGGTTTTACCGGTTGCCTTAAGTGTTCCGCTGAAAGTACCGCGCACTTCGGTGGCAGTGATTTCGCCGACAGTGATGGAGGCATTGCCCGGCACACCCTGCGTGTACACGGTTCCTTCGCGGTCTTTGTAAGCAATCAGCGCTCCCGAAAAACCCGACCCGGTTGACACATACCCGGAGTAATTCTTTGTTTCGATCGCTTTGCCATCGTGTACCTGTATCGAAATGTTGCTTTCCGCATCAAAACCGGTAAAAACTGCCACATACTGGTTGCCCGACTGGCCAAAGGAAGCCGTCAGCGTGGGCTGTGAATTAAATTCAACCGGGGTGCCGTTCGCCTTAAATTTTACGCGGTAGTTTCCATCATCCACATCATCTTTACTGCACGCGCCGATCATAAAAAGCACAAATATTAAAACAGGAATTGTATTGCCGGGAAAACCGCTGAAAAATTGGTTCTTCATAACTTTTACTTTTAGTTGAATGAATTGATAGTAGTCTCAAGTTATTATTACCAACAATTTTAACCCAGGCATTGTTGGCTGAATTCATTTTTCAACCTGTTTCTGTCTGTTTAATCATTGAGAAAACATTGATTTACGTTGAATGAAAGCTGGTGTAAGTTTTCCTCCGGCTCACCTTTCTTTCATCGGGATTGACCTGTGCCCAGCACTTCCGGATTTGGTAAT
Source organism: Prolixibacteraceae bacterium (assembly GCA_029265875.1). Classification (GTDB taxonomy): domain Bacteria; phylum Bacteroidota; class Bacteroidia; order Bacteroidales; family Prolixibacteraceae; genus Draconibacterium. The sequence goes on along the minus strand of JAJUGS010000105.1, from coordinate 10,025 downwards.
TGCAAAATCCCTTCGGGGAGGTACCTTTTCGTGTACTTTCCCACAATCATTTATTTTTTACCTTTGCAGCAGCAAAAAAGCTGGACAAAATTTATCAAATAAAAAACAGGAAAATTGAAAGATCTTTTTACGCGAAGTTTAACTGGATTTTTAGTCGTTGCATTAATCATGGCGGGTATATTGATTCATCCACTGGTTTTTGCCGTTGTTTTTTCCGGTTTCCTTTGTCTGGCACTGTTTGAGTTTTTCAGGTTAAGCGAAAAACTGGGTTTTCAACCGCTCATTAAATCGGGATTAACAGCCGGAATTATACTTTTTGCCCTGTTTTACCTGGTTGCCTCACGGATGATTCATCCACGCTTTCTGGTACTGGCTGCTTTGATTCCGGTGGCGATTTTACTGATCGATTTATTCTCGGCAAAAAATGCCTCCTTTAAAAGCGGACTGATCACCATTGCCGGTGTTTTTTATGTGGCGTTGCCTTTCAGCCTGATGAATTACATTGAAATGACGAGGATTGAAAGTTTAGCGGCTTTTTATCCGTGGTTGTTGGCCGGGGTGTTTTTTATCATTTGGGTTTACGACTCGGCTGCCTATGTTTTTGGAAATCTTACCGGAAAACATAAAATCTGTGTGCGGATTTCACCGGCAAAATCGTGGGAAGGAATGATCGGCGGGGCTGTTTTTGCCGTGCTGATGGCCATCGGAAATTCGCTGTTATTTGATGTATTAAGCATCGAAAACTGGATTGCGGTGGCTTTGCTGATTATACTTTTTGGCACTGCCAGCGATTTTTTCGAATCGAAACTCAAACGCGAAGCCGGCGTGAAAGACTCAGGCGATATTTTGCCGGGTCATGGCGGAATTCTGGACAGGTTTGATACCCTGCTTTTTGCAATTCCTGCTATTTTTGTATGGCTGTCATTGGTGGGTAATTATTAAAAAATGAAAATACATAAAGAGGGTAAAAAGATTATTCCGGTTGCAGTGCTGATTATTATTGTACTCGACCTGTTAATCTGGTTTTTACTGAAACAATTTCTGATCAGTTATATACTGATTGCAGCTTCGGTAGTTTTGGCCGGGTTGGTGGTTTATTTTTTCAGGGTGCCGGAACGTAAAACCGGGCTGAACGCAAAACATGTAATCGCTCCGGCTGATGGCAAGGTAGTGGAAATTAAGGAAGTATTCGAGAAAGAATATTTTAACGATAACCGCATCCAGGTTTCCATTTTTATGTCGCCACTGAATGTACACCAAAACAGGGCACCTGTCTCGGGCGAAGTCTCTTATCTGAAACACCACCGGGGAGCATTTTACCCGGCTTTTGTTGAAAAATCATCGGAACTGAACGAACGTTGTTCAACGGTTTTTAAAACCACTGCCGGCACCGAAGTACTCTCGCGACAAATTGCCGGAACTGTGGCCCGCCGTATTTGTTTTTATGTAAAACCCGGCGATAAAATCATACAGGGCGATGAATATGGTTTTATCAGGTTTGGGTCGCGGGTTGATTTGTTTTTGCCTCTTTCGGCTCAGGTAAAAGTTCAGTTGGGAGATAAACCGGTGGGTGGGGAAACCGTTATTGCAGAAATCTGACATGAAAAAAATACTGGCACAAATACCCAATACAATCACTTCGTTCAACCTTATTTCGGGTGTGGGCGCCACTTTTTTTGCCATCGACGGGCATTTGGTGTGGGCTGCCATTTTTATCTGTTTAGCTGCCGTGCTCGATTTTATGGATGGTTTTGCCGCCCGTCTTTTGAAAGCTTATTCCGAAATCGGCAAGGAGCTTGATTCGCTGGCCGATGTGGTTTCGTTTGGTGTGGCCCCGGGTGCCATTCTTTTTACACTGCTCGAATTGGCGTTGTTTGGCAAAAACCAGCCCATTCAGGAAATCGGCGGAACATTATCACAATGGCTGGTGCTTTCAACCGCGTTTTTAGTGCCGGTTTTTGGTGCCATCAGGCTGGCCCGCTTCAATGTGAATTCCTCGGGTGAAAACTTTTTTCGTGGCTTACCCATTCCGGCAAATGGCATTTTCTGGGCGGCCATGGGTTTGATGCTGCAGTTTCCGAAATACACCAGCGTTTTGCAGCATGTTTACTCAACCCGTACCCTGGTTTTGTTAGGCATTTTTATGTCGGGGATGATGGTGATTTCCATGCCCATGTTTTCGCTGAAAGCCAAATCGCTCAGTTTTGCCGATAACTGGTATCGTTATCTTTTCCTCTTTCTGGCTATTTTACTGTTGGCCGTTTTTAATATTTACGGAATAGCACTGGTGATTTTCAGCTACATTTTGCTGAATGCCGTTTTCTACCTGATGAAGATCAGTTACTGAAAAATCGAATAAGTATATAGAAAAAGCCCCTGCAACCGGAACCAATATTTTCCTGCGAAAATATTAATAATACACCATGACAAATTAAAAAAGTCCCGGAAACAGAGGCCTGTAAAATTTCGATTTATTTCCCTAAAGTATTTTTACAGTATTGGAACAACAAAGAGGCAAAGATGTTTTGCCCTTGTATAAAAAATATACAATTACATTTGAAAGAGGGGATAAGAGTCAGATAATCTGATCTATTTTAACGGGGCGGCAAATCGCAGAACGTCTTCACCCGTAATTTGCTGGTCGCAAAGAATGATCAGCCTTTCAATCACATTTCTGAATTCGCGTATGTTACCGGTCCAGTTAATTTTTTGAAGTTCAGCAATCGCATCATCGGTAATCGTCTTTTTGGGCATCCCGTATTCATCGCAAATGAGTTGGATAAAATGGTTGGCCAGCAGCGGAATGTCTTCAAGCCGTTCGTTTAAAGAAGGTACTTTAATCAGAATAACGCTAAGCCGGTGGTACAAATCTTCCCTGAAATTATTTTCGGCAATTTCAGCCGACAGGTTTTTGTTGGTGGCGGCCACCACACGCACATCCACTTTGATGTGTTTATCTCCTCCCACGCGGCTGATGATATTTTCCTGCAAAACCCGCAATACTTTTGCCTGTGCCGAAAGGCTCATATCACCAATTTCATCTAAAAACAGCGTTCCGCCGTTGGCCTGTTCAAATTTGCCAATGTGTTGTTTGACCGCCGAAGTAAACGAGCCTTTTTCGTGCCCGAACAATTCGCTTTCGATCAGTTCCGATGGTATTGCGGCGCAGTTCACTTCGATAAACGGGCCTGCTGAGCGGTTGCTCTGGTCGTGAATACGGCGGGCTACCAGTTCTTTTCCTGTTCCGTTGGCGCCGGTGATCAGCACGCGTGCATCGGTTTTGGCAACACGGTCGGCCATTTCAACCACGGCTTTCAGTGCCGGCGATTCGCCAACAATCTCAAATTTCCTGTTGACTTTCTTTTTCAGGATTTTTGTTTCGGTTACCAGGCTCGATTTGTCCATCGCATTGCGGATGGTAATCAGCAACCGGTTTAAATCCAGCGGTTTTTCAATATAGTCAAACGCTCCTTTTTTGATCGATTCAACGGCTGTATCAATATTTCCATGTCCCGAAATCATAACAACCGGGGTGTCGGGCGTAACTTCCTGCAACTTTTCCAGCACTTCGATTCCGTCCATTCCGGGCATTTTAATATCGCAAAGGATCACGTCGAAACTGGCGGCCTTAATTTTGTCGAATGCCTTAATTCCGTCTTCTGCAAGTTCAACTTCGTATTTTTCGTACTCAAGAATGTCTTTTAAAGTATTGCGGATACTCCGCTCGTCGTCGATTACAAGGATGCGTGACATAAATTTTCAGTATTCAAATTTTGGTTCACAAAAATAGTCTGATTTAATTTGATATGAAAGGCATATAAAAAAATCCTGAAGATTTGGTTCTTCAGGATTTTTTTGATTTTTAGCAACCTCCCTGTACTTTTTTCTTTTTCTCCTTTTTCTGAATGGGTGGTTTTGCACCTCCGCCAGCTGCAGCGGCTGCAGGTTGCGTGGTTTCGGCTGCACCTCCCAAAGCCATGCCGGCTCCTTTGCGCAAATCGTATTTGGCCATTTCTTCATTCGGACTTGTACTTGGCGGAACCTGCGGGTTCATAATGGTTTCGGCCCAGTAATTTACACCACCCTGCAAAACATAGTTGTTCTGATAACCTAACTGGCGTGTAATCATCCATGCTTCATTGGCATCGTTTGTGCCGTTCGAATAAAACACATTCATTTTAACATCCTGGTTCAGGGTTTCTTCCCATTCAGGATTCAGTATATCAACCAGCGGAATGTTGATGGCACCGGGCAAACTGAATTTATCAAATTCGTCGGCAGCGCGTACATCAATCAGTTGCAATGTCGGATCTTTAGAAACAATCATGTCGGCAACTTCATCGGGTTGCAGAAACTGTGTACCGCTTTTTACTTCTTCAAGCAATTGTTCGGCGGTGAGTTTGTAGGGTTTTGTGGTGTTTTCAGGAACCGCGGCAATGATCAGTCCCAGTGGAACTAAAGCTGTCGCCAATATCATTCGTGCTTTCATTTTTTTAGTATTGAGATTTTAGTATTGAGTACCGAGTACGAATACGCATGTTAATTACTTTTGGTTTAGTTTGTAGTCGTCGCGGGCAAATTTCTTTTCGGCCCACTCGCCAACCCAAAACATACCCAACGCAACCAGAATAATGAGGAGCGTTAAAAACCCTCTTGAAGTTCCAATCATTTCGCTGATTACCGGCGACCCCATAAATTTGGCATTGTAAAATCCTTCCCACAGCGGGTAGCCTTCCGTAAAAATAAGGATGCCAATGAACATGCCTCCGATAAAAGCCAGTGCATCAAGTTTGCCGATGGATGCGGCACAGAACGATGTTCCGGGGCAGTACCCTCCAAGAATAAAACCGGCTCCCATGATTACCCCACCTCCCAATGTTGACCACAAATAGGTTGGGTTGATGTAAATTGAACTCAGGTCAATCCATTTGAAAAGACCGAGAAACAGCAGTCCAACCGAGCCAACAATAGCTGCAGTAAAGAATACTTTTAAAACCGTGGTGTCGTAACCGTAAAACATTCCGGCCAAACGTCGGCTCGATGAAAATCCGTTTGATTCGAGAACAAAGCCAAAACCGATGCCGATGATGAAAGCAAGGAAAAGATTGACGTTCTCAGATATTATTTCGTAAACAACTAATGGTCCCATTTCGATTGATTATTGATGAGTGATTAATTATGATTTAAATCCAGAGTTTGCGGGCAAACCAGGCCAAAGCAAAAGCAGTTCCGAAAATAGCCGCCATCGATAAAAAGCCGCTCAGCGATAGCACTGCCATTCCGGTCAAAGCCGAACCACTGGTACATCCGCGCCCGAGTTGTGAGCCGAATCCAAAGAAAATGCCTCCGAGTACTGCAAAAATCAGACGGGTTTTGTTGGTGATTTTCGGTGATTTCTCAACGGTAAATTTCAGGCGACCTGCAATGGCACCTGAAAGAAAACCACCCACAACAACTCCCAACATCTGAAAAACCAGCCAGTCTTTCATCGGGTTAGTATGTTTCGAAAGGTATTCCTGGTAAAATGCCGATTTTTCGACATGTGCCGGGGCTACCGTTTTAACACCAGTAACCACCACACTTTTAGCAGCACCACTGGCGCCAAGTCCGCGCCCCGATACCCAAAATGCTGCAACCAAAACCAACCCGAGCAAAACCCCACCCAAATATGGGTTCATGTATTTTTTCTGTTCCATATATAATTTCTTTAAACTTAAACATTAAACTCGAAACATTAAACTCTGAACTCTGACTAATAGAGCCACCGGCTCATTTGTCCGGCATAAGCAAAAATAAACCGTAGCATCAGGCTGCCAAAAAGCACCAGCACTACAGGTATGATAACCGGGACATGGAATTTTCGCAACTCAAGAAATTCGAGTACTGCCGGAAGTATCATCCCGATGATTACCACGAAAATCCAGAACGGGGCAGTATATTGTCCGCCCAGAAACATATTGGCAGCTTCAATCTGGACTTCGGTACTTGCCAGAAAACCCATAAACATGTGGATGATCAGAAACAATTCAATACCAATTAACATGATATCTATTTTGGCGAAATTGATTCGTTCTTTGTGCCTTTGCGAAAACAGGATTATTACTGCTGAACCTGCAGATAGCCCTGAAGTGAGGAAAAGCGGGCCGAGAATCGATGTATTCCACAGCGGACGGGCGTTAAAGGCTGAAAACAGAATACCCGTGTAAACGCCCAGAATGGTGGAAAGAAACAGCAGTGCCCAGGCCAGCAGTTTTTTCTGCTCTGTAAAGAATTTTTCAAGCCAGCGAAGTATTTCAAATTTCCAGTCCCAATTCGGAAAAAATTCACGGATATGAATGGCAACCCACACAAAAGAAAGGGGCGTGACGGCCATCAGTGTCCAGGCACCCCACGACATGGGCGATTCGATTCGGAATGTGGTGTAAAGCTGCCAGAAATAAAGCTTGTGTTTCAGATCGAAAAACAAGGCTGTTAACCCGATGATTAACAGGAAAGGTACAATGATGGGTGCCCTGCGAACAGCCCCGCGATATTTGTTTTCTTTTCCCAGAACGGTATATAAACTGGCAAAAAACAGGATTCCGGCTGCAAGCCCACCCAGAAACAGGTATAGCGGGATGTGCCAGTGCCAAATATGAAGATAGGGGTCGATATTCGGATTTAATCTTCCTGATGTTATGATTTCTTCTCTCATGGTTTATCGTTTAAATCAGGTAATAAACATGTGGTTTTGTTCCGGCTTCGGGAATGAGTGTCTTGTATTTGCGTTTTTTCAGGATTCTTGAAACCTCACTGTTCGGGTCATCCAAATCGCCGAAATACATACATTTTGTGGGGCAAACCGCCACGCAGGCTGGTTGTTGCCCTTTGTTTACCCGATGAATACAAAAGGTGCATTTGTCAACGTAGCCTTCAGGATGCGAATATCGGGCATCATACGGACAACTGTTGATACAGGCACCGCAACCGATACATTCGTTGTGTGTAACAGTAACAATTCCTCCTGGCTCGTAATGACTGGCGCCGGTGGGGCAGCAGCGCACACAGGGCGAATTGTCGCAGTGGTTGCAGCGTTCAGAACGGATTTCAATTTCAAGCTGCGGGTAAGTTCCGTCGGTTACTTCCACAATCCAGTCGCGGCAGTAGCCAATCGGCACGTTGTTTTCGGTTTGGCAGGCTACCACGCAATCCGAGCATCCAACGCATTTTTTCGTGTCAATCGCCATTGCATATCTCATGATTTCACCTCGCTTTCTTTCTCAAACCTGAAGGTTACAAAATTTCCTCTCATCCCGGTCCCTCCCATAATCGGGTCAACCAAAACCCTTGTGATTAATTGCGAATCGCTTGCACCTTTGCCAAAGGCACGGCTCAGTTTTTTATCGGAATGTCCAAACCCGTGAACGATATAAACCGAATCGAAACGTACCCTTTCTGTCACCCGAACTTTTACTGCAAAATCAGAAACCACCCCGTCCTGGTTTTCGAGATAAACCAGTTGGTCGTTTTTTAATCCCCATTCTTTTGCAACTTTTGGGTTTACCCAAACCTTGTTTTCGTCCATTAAATCGGTCAGGTTCGGATTGTTGGCGGTGCGGCTGAAAGTGTGCATCGGCGCACGGCCATAATTCAGGTAATAAAAGCCTGCCGGCGGTTCCATGTGTGGCGTGTAAACCGGAAACGGGTCAAAACCTTCATCCTGAAATGCGGTTGATTTCAGTTCAATTTTACCCGTATTGGTGCTGAATTCGATTTCCTCACCATTGGCAAAGTAGAGGTCGTCGGCGGTTCGCGGAAAATTCTTTACGCCAATACGTTTCATTTCTTCGAGCGAAGAACCTATTTCTTTTAATTGCCAGTCGAGCATATCTTCGAAGTTTTCCCATGCAAAATAATCCTGAAGGCCCATTTTTTTAGCCAGTTCTTTTGCCATCCAGTAAGCGGGTTTCGAGTTGTATTTTGGTTCGGCAGCCGGCATTCGCAGCGCGATGTTGGGTACGCGGCCATGCACAACGCGCAAATCGTCCCAGCGTTCGAGGTAGGTACATTCGGGTAAAACCACATCTGCGTAACCGGTTATTTCCATAGGCATCGTGTCAACTACAACCAGTAATTCGAGGTTGTTAATTGCTTCGATGGTTTTCTTTTTATCGGGGAGGGTCATAATCAGGTTGGTACCATTCACAATCCAGCCTTTTATATTACAATTTAAGTCAGGAGATGGAATGGTTGCATCACACACACCATTAGCCAGAGCCAGATCGGCGAGGGCATATTTTCCGCCCATTGCCATTCTCCAGGTGCGGGTAACTGGTGGAAATGGCGGATGCGGATATTCCGGAACTTCAATTTTTTCGGGTTTGTAGAAACCACCCCTCCGTCCCCACGAACCAAGCAGTGCATTCAAAATTGCCACGGCGCGTAAACGTTGTGTGTCGTCGCCATACCAGGTTACATGGCGCCCGGGATGAATGATTACCGCCGGTGCAGCGTTGGCCATTTCGCGGGCCGATTCTTTTATCTGGTCGGGTTTGATGGTGGTGATTCCGTAAGCCCACTCTGCCGTAAATGGCTGAACATAAGCTTTCAGCTCTTCAAAACCATAGGTGTATTTTTCAACGTATTCGCGGTCGTACCAGTTGTTGTTGATAATTTCGCGAATCCAGGCCAGTAAAAGTGCAATATCGGTTGAAGGTTTAATGGGCAGCCAGAATTTCGATTTGCTGGCAGCGGTTGAATAGCGTGGGTCAACGGTAATGATGGCAGCGCCTTTGTCAATGGCATCCGACATTTCCTGCACCTGTCCGTTGTGCATGTTTTCGCCGATGTGCGAGCCAATCAACACAAGGCAACGGGTGTCGCGGATATCGGTTGGCTCAGGCGAATCGAGACTTTCGCCAAATGTTGCCATAAAAGCCACTTCGCGCGGGCCACGGCATTGTGCATACGATGGCGCTGCAATGTTGGTTGAGCCAAAAGCTTTCAGCAGGTTGCCCCAGTAATGGCCGCCCGAACCATGTGTGAACAGCGCAGTACATTCAGGCCCGTGTTTTTCCTTGATTTCCTGTAGTTTTTTGGCAATGAAATCAAGCGCTTCGTCCCACGAAACCTCTTTGTAGGTTTGTTTACCATCGGCGCCGGTTACACGGAGCAAAGGTGTTTTCAGCCGGTCTTCGTCGTAATACATGCCAACGCCACCCGTTCCGCGCGGGCACAAACGGCCATTGCAATTGGTGTCGTCGTCGTTGCCAATAATCTTTTTAATGCTTCCATCTTCGTTTTTGTAAACCCAGCCAGCACATTTCCAGAAACAGACTTCGCAATAGGTTGAAGTGCGAACCATGTCGGCAGCAGCATTTGCGGTGAAAGTTTGCTGCGTTTTTTCAGATGCATGGGCCGAATACAGAAATTTTCCACTAACTGCCAGTGCAGCAGCGCTTAGTGAAGTAATTTTGATAAAATCACGCCTGGAATTCGACATACTTTTATGATAATTTTTCGCAAACATACTTAATTCAGAATATCAATATATCTATCTAAATACATATTGTAAAACATATTTTTCGATTAAAATTATCATATGTTTGATATTTGATCTTTTAAACAACAATTATGCTGATTGTTGGGTATTTTTATTTATGTTATTTCGGAGAATATTTTAAAATGAAATTTAAAATGATTCCAAACAGGCTGTAAATTAATACTTTATGGTGTTTTATTGAATGCATTGAAATCTTCGGGGCGGTTCAGGTTATTAAAGATACCTGGCACTTTCTCCATCCAATAACCACACTCAACAAATCCGGGATTTAAGAGTGCAACCAAATGTTGCATTTTAAAAATTTGAAGATGAATCTGTTTTTCGATAATGGGCAAACAACCTTTGTTGTACAAAGCTATCAAAGGTTCTGTTTTACCGGAGCAGGCAGGAATAACTGCGTTGAAATCTTCAATAGATTGCCATAGGAACTGAATAAAACCGGAGGTTACAAAAGGAGTATCAACGCTGATGACAAAATTCCATT
>JAJUGS010000251.1 GCA_029265875.1 Prolixibacteraceae bacterium | reverse complement strand
GTCGCCGATTCCCCATCCGTCAAGGATCATCAATAAAGTCTTCTGAATATTTGCCATTTTGTTTTGTTTTTTGTTACTGGATACTTGATTCAGGATACTGGATATTGGATATTGGATACTGCCTGCCCGACTGCGCAGTCAGGAGGGGATGCTGGATATTTGATGTCCTGATACTCAATACTCAATACTTCTTCTCTAGAATCTGATTCCTGACAAAAGTATCCTTTTTTATTTCAGTAAAGAAATAACAATTGAAAGCTGAAATTGATTTAACAAATTCTTAGGGGAATAATTGGGGTGTCGCGGTTTTTAACCGCGATTAATAAAAAGGAGGTTAAAAACCTCCTCACCCAATCTTTCGCGCAACCATTTTTACATTATTTTCATCATCTGAAAAAACCAGTCTTATATGAAGTACATTTTCCTGGCAATCACCCTGTTTTTATTTTTTTCCTGTAGTGAATCCGATCCTTCACTCCGCAAAAACGGCAATGGCGAAATCAGTATTTATATTGTAAAAGAAGGGCAACTGCAAATCAGCGACAAGGATTTTGACCTGAATAAACTGGAGCTTGAAACCGAACCCTGGGTAAAAAACAGTGATATTGAACTGTATGATTGGTCGTCGCACACGTTTTTCCTGAATAGACCGGTGGAAAAAGAGAAATATTCGGGCCGGCATTTTGTGGTTATTGCAAATGATGAAAGGCTTTTTGCAGGGGTTTTCTTCCCGATGTATCTTTCATCGATCCCTCCTGTTCCGGCCATCACTCCTGAAGACGATTATATGTTCCCCAAAGATGTGATTCAGTTCAGCAAATTTGGTGAGCAGTTTCCGGCCAACCAGCTTAATTCCGACATTTTTAAAAAGGCACTTGCCGATGCAGGATTACTCAGCAGGGGATTGCAGGTTGACCTGACAAAGGTTACAATGAAGGGGCAGGGTACCGTGGATTATACTTTTGAAGTCACCAATCTGTCCACCGAAACGCTTTATATTCCCGATCCGGATAAAATGGGCGTTTCCCGTTTTCATTATATTTCCAACGGCGTATATTTCCTGATTAACGATACCTATTGCAGTTCAAGCGTTTCGGACCACACTTCTTTCGAAACTTTTTCCGAAGCGTGGTTTTATAAACTTCAGCCCGGGCAAAGAATTACGCGAACGATTGAGAAAAAAGGATTCTCCTGCCTGACTTCGGGCAAATTTAAGTGCCGTTTCAGCTTTCCGGGCGCCACCATTAAAACCGGTGAATGGAAAAAGCCTGACGGACGCGTTTGGCAGGGAAGCTATTTTACGGAAGAAGAGCTGATTGTTAAATAAAATCAAACGTCGGAACACGTAATCTTCTCTGCAAACTTTGCGAATTCTTTGTGCCCTTTGCGTTAAAAACTAATTTTTATTTCCGCATCCGATTGCATTTCATCCCCCAAAATCAACACTTCAGCGATTTTGGTTTTTATGCTGATTTTTTCAGCCCGAATTTTGGATCATGAAAACAGCAGACAAAGCCATGAAAACAATTTTTACAATCTTTCTTCTCCTTTCAGTTTTTACAATAGATGCACAGAACCAGATAACCGGGAAAGCCACCACCCACAAAGGTGAACCGTTGCCGGGTGTAAATATTTTTATTGAAAACACTTACGACGGCGCCAGTTCCGATGCAAATGGGAACTTCAGTTTCACTACATCCGAAAAAGGAACACAAACACTGAAAGCCACTTTTATCGGGTTTAAACCGTGGCAAAAAGAAATTTCAATCCCGGTGAAAGATTCGGTTATTATTGAAATGGAGGAGAGTGTGAACACGCTCGATGCCGTGACGATTACTGCCGGAAGTTTTGCCGCTGCCGATGAAAGCCGCGCGTCGATAATGAAACCGCTTGATATTTACACCACACCCAGTGCCAATGGCGATGTGATGGCGGCCATGCGCACCATGCCCGGCACACAAACTGCTGCCGACGACGGCCGGCTGATGGTGCGTGGCGGTGATGTTTACGAAACCAAAACTTACATCGACGGGTTGATTGCCGCCGAACCCTACTATTCGAAAACCCCCGATATTGCCACCCGCGGACGGTTTGCCCCCTCACTTTTCAGTGGGGTGATGTTCAGTTCGGGCGGTTATTCGGCGGAATACGGACAGGCACTTTCGTCGGTGCTGGTGCTCAACTCCAACGACCTGGCTGCCGAAGATGTTACCGGTGTTTCGCTGATGAGTATTGGTGCCGAAGCCAGCACCACACAGCGGATGAAAAACAGTTCGCTGAGCCTGACAGGTGGTTACACGAATCTTTCTTTGTACGACAAGCTTTTCGAAAGTACTGTTGACTGGGAAAAACCTGTGGAATCGGTAAACGGAACAGCGGTTTATCGCTACAAAACCAAAGACAACGGTCTTTTGAAAGGTTATATCACCACCGATTACGGTAATCTTTCGTATTTTGCCCCAACCGACGACCCGGCAGCACCCATGCTGATTTCGAACAAAGGAGCGACCACCTACTCCAACCTCTCGTACCGCGATTGTTTTTCAGAAAAAGCGTGCTATAAAATCGGGGTTTCTTCAACAGCACAAAACAATAAACTTGGTTTTGGCGACAACAGTCTCGACACCCGCGAACGCAATGTTGAAGGACGTTTTACCACCACGCACATTGTTTCAGATGGCGTAATTATTAACTGGGGTGTAAGCGAAACCTACAATAATTACGATGAAGATTATTCCGAAAGCACAGGATTTCAGCACAATTCGGCTTTTACCGATTACCTGACCGGGGCTTTTGTGGAAAGTGAAATAAAGTTTACAAAAAACTTAGCCATCCGTCCGGGACTGCGCACCGAGTATACTACGGTTCTCAATCGTTGGAATATGTCGCCACGTTTTGCCGTTGCATTGAAAACCGGGAAAGAAGCACAACTTTCGGCAGCGTGGGGTTTGTATTACCAGAACCCGCAGCCCGAATACCTGAAAATCAGCACTGACCTCGATTTTGAAAAAGCCACCCACTACATCCTGAGTTATCAGTATGGTGATGCGTCGGCGCGGTTATTCAGGGCCGAAGCCTATTATAAAACTTACAGCGACCTGGTAACCTGGCAGGCCGGTCCTTACAACCAGCCGACAAACCTGGAAAACGACGGAAGCGGTTACTCAGGTGGGTTTGATATTTTCTGGCGCGACTTGAAAAGCATCAAAGGTTTTGATTACTGGGTTACCTATTCGTTTGTAGATACAAAACGCCGGTACAGCTATTTCCCGGTGGAGGCAACACCCGGTTTTATTTCCGACCACACCTTTTCGGCTGTCGGGAAATACTGGCTGGCTAAAATCAGTACGCAGGTTGGAATGTCATTCACTGCTGCCAGCGGCCGTCCCTACAACGACCCGCAATCAGCCGTTTTTATGGATAAAAAAACGAAACCCTACACCGATTTAAGCCTGAATTTCAGTCATGTTTTTTACCTCGGCAACCAGTATTCGGTTTTGTATTGCTCGGTGAACAATGTGCTGGGCAACGACAATGTACTGAGCTACCGCCCATCCGGGATTTCGGAAGCACAGGGCGATTACACGCTGGTACCAGTAAAACGCGACATCAAACGCTTTGTGTTTGTGGGGCTGTTTCTGAATTTCTGAGGAAAGCCGGGAGTCCGGAGTCTGGAGACCGGAGACGGAAGTCGGGAGAAAGAAGTTTTACACTTCATCTCCGGAAATCCACAATTCAGCAGGAAAATATTTCAACTTTAGCTTAGTTGCCACAACTTTGAAACAGAATTGAATTAAAAATGGAAAATTATCAATTAAAAATTACAACCATGAAAACAATTACAACAACAACAACCTTCCTATTCCTCACACTGCTTTTTTCATTTCCGGTCTATGCCGCCGATTACGAAACAACCATGAAAACCAATCTTCAGAAATTGGGAGAAGCCAAAACATTGGCCGATTTTAATGCCCTGGCCAGTCAGTTTGAACGCATTGCCAATGCCGAAAAGGACAAATGGCAACCCGGATATTATACTGTTTTGTGCTATCTGAATGCCGTTACCCAATTGCAGTTAAGCGAAGACGAAAAAACAGCACAGCTTGATAAAGCACAGCCAATCATGGACAACCTGAGGAAGAATTTTAAAAATGAATCGGAAGTTTTTGCACTCCAGGGGTTTTTGTACGAAATGCGGATTATGGGAATGGCATCGGCCATGAAATATTCATCGCTGGCCACAGAAGTTCTTGAAGAAGCCGAAAAAATGAATCCGGCCAATCCGAGGGTTTATTATCTGCAGGGGATGAATGTTTTTCACACCCCAAAAGCTTTCGGTGGCGGCAAAGAAAAGGCGAAACCACTTTTTGAGAAAGCGGCTGCACTTTTCGAAAACACAAAACCGGCAACAGCACTTGACCCAACCTGGGGAGCAGAATACAACAAAAAGATGGTTGAACAGTGCAACACTGCAAACGAATAAAACTTTTGTTGTTGATTCCCTTTCAATCAACTACTTTTAACCACATGTATGTTTATAAATAAAGACACCGGAAGAAAAATAAAAGCGTCTGAAGTTTTGAAAGCTTCTTTGATTTCGATACTGATTGGTGTCGTCACACAGTATCTGTTTTCGGGTACTTTCCATCATCCGCTGAGTATGCATCTCTGGAATGCCGGCTATTCACTTTCCATCGGGCTTCCGTTGTTTGGCAACGGTTTTATTTTCGACAGGTTTGCCCGCCGCTATATCAACTGGATTAAACACCCTTTCAGAAGTGTCATCCGCACGCTGGGTTTTCATATGGTTTATTCGAGCGTTGTGATTTTTACCGTAAACTGGTTTTGGATGAAAGTGGTCCTGGGGCAGGAGTGGAGTAATTTTTTGCGAATGGGGCGGGCAACAATTATTGCCGAATACATCATTTTTGTGGTGGTTGCTTCCATTATTTATGCCATCTCGTTTTTTAAAGCCTGGAAAGAAGAGGTTGTTGAATCGGAAAAAATAAAACGCGAAGCACTGGCATTGCAATACAAGGTTTTGCAGGATCAGGTAAATCCGCATTTCCTTTTTAACAGTCTGAATATTTTGGGCAGCCTCATCGATTTAGACACACAAAAAGCCAAAGTTTTTACCCGCGAGCTCTCACTGTTTTACCGCGATGTTTTGCAATTGAAAGACCGCGATATTGTTCCGCTGAAAGAGGAAATCGCTTTTGTGAAACGCTATATTTTTTTACAACAGATACGTTTTGGCGAAGCTTTACAGGTTGATTTTGCCGCCAACGAAAACCTCGCAGGAATGTTGATTCCCCTGTCGTTGCAGGCTTTGGTTGAAAATGCCATCAAACACAACGAAATTTCGCTTGCCAATCCGCTGAAAATTGTGATTGCCGTTACCGACGACCACGAACTGATTGTGGAGAACAATCTCCAGCCTAAATCGCTGTACGAAGAAACCAGTGGAACGGGACTGCAAAACCTGGCCGGGCGCTACCGGTTTTTAACCGGGAAAGAGGTCGTAATTACCCAAGACAATGGCTATTTCAGGGTGATTCTACCGCTGATTATGATGGCTGACCAAACCCCAATCACCCAATAACTCATTAACTCAATAACTGAAAAATGAATATTCTGATTGTTGAAGACGAACCCATAGCCGCTGCCCAATTGGCCGCCAATGTTGCTTCTTTACGCCCCGGGGCAAAAATCCTTGCCGTGTGCGACACCATCAAAAGCACCGTCAACTGGCTCAAAAACAACCCGGCTCCCGACCTCGCTTTTTTTGATATTCAATTAGGCGATGGACTCAGTTTTGAGATTTTTAAACAAACCAGCTACAACCAGCCCGTGATTTTTACCACCGCTTTTAACCAGTATGCCATCCAGGCTTTTAAGGTAAACAGCATCGATTATTTACTGAAACCCATC
>JAJUGS010000397.1 GCA_029265875.1 Prolixibacteraceae bacterium | reverse complement strand
GATGGGTCATCTGCTAATAGAAGCATGATTTTATAGTTAAAAAATTAAAAAAGAATGGAATAAATTTGCTTTACAACATAGAAGCGAAGTCGAAACATCTGTATTTCAATGCAAAAGATTTCTCACTACGTTCGAAATGACACCCATAGTGGCTTTTGGGTCAGCCCCTTTTCATTCAAACTCAACCAAAATGTATTTTCTTTTTTCTGAATTATTTCCAGATATCGTCGTTAATCATCCACGGCTCTACTGATAATCCAGTTTCATTTTCTGTGGTTTCCACATTCCAGACATTATAATCAATCATCCAGTCTTCGATTGTTAAACCAGCTTCGGTTTCTTTGGCAAATACACTGTTAAAATTCCAGCTTTCAGTGTCGATCATCCAGTTTTCCACTGTTAGTTCTGACTCGGCTTCTTCGGCAAATTCAGCAATATCGGCTGAGTTTACTTCCCAGATTATTTCGTTGGTCATCCAGCTTTCAAGTTGCAGTGTCGATTCGCTTTCTTCAGAACAGGTGTGTTTCACTGCTCTTCCATGTGCATTTGCATTTCCGGTTAATAATAGAAATGAGAGAACTGTTAGGGTTGCAAATTGTTTCATTGTTGTTTTCATAATCTTGTTTTTTTTATTTTTATTGAAAGGTACACCATCAAAACAAACCACTGAAATGAAATAGAAATACCCGGGTTTTTTATCGACAGAACAGCTTATTTTATCCCGGCAATGGAAATTAATTTGTTTAATTTATATCCTGGAATACCGGTTTTGAATCACCGGATTTTGTTCTGAATTAAAAACCATTCAAAAATGAAAAGACAAGGCAAAATTATCTTTTGCATGTTGATGACTTTAACAACTGTTGTCAGTGCACAACTTAAACAGGATCTTTCAGTTCTTGATTCTGAAATTGCGAATACTGATTTACAAAACCCACAATGGAAAGGCAAAAAAGTTGCTTTCCTGGGCGACTCGATGACTCAGAAACGGGATAGCAACAATATTGTTTACTGGGAATATCTGGTTGATATCATAGGCATTGAACCGATTGTTTATGGAATCAGCGGATACCAGTGGGATGGAATTTACAGGCAGGCTACTAAACTGAAGGCTGAAAGAGGAGCGGATGTGGATGCCATTTTGATTTTTGCAGGTACCAACGATTTTAATCACGGAATCCCGTTAGGCGAATTTTTTACAGAAACGCAAAAAGAAACCAATCATAACGGGAAACAGGTCATCAGAAAATACAGGACACACATAATGAACGATTCAACTTTTTGTGGACGAATCAACAAAGTGATGGATTTTTTAAAATCGAATTACCCCGATCAGCAAATTATTATTCTGACCCCGATTCACCGCGGATTCGCCCAATTCAGCGAACGCAATGTTCAACCCGATGAGAATTATGCCAACGCGCAGGGATTGTATATCGATGATTATGTGAAAACTTTAAAAGAAGCGGCTTCCATTTGGTCAGTTCCGCTTATCGACCTTTTTACAATTAGCGGCTTATACCCGGCAAAAGATGTGTACAGCAAGTATTTTGAGAATAGCAAAACCGATATGCTTCATCCCAATTCGGCTGGAAATTACCGGCTGGCCAAAACAATTCAATTTCAATTGCTGAGTTTACCTTCGACTTTTAGTGGGCAGTAAAATAGCTAAAAAATACAAAAGGAGAGCTGAAAAATCAACTCTCCTTTTTTGGTAGCGGGGACCGGACTTGAACCTACGTCCGGCGCTGCCGGATATGAGCCCAACGAGCCATTCTTCTATAATGTTTTTGAGATTATTTCATTCTGAATAAACTCCCTTCCCAGGTGAGATTTCAATGATTTTTCGCGTTTGAGTGCTTCAGATTTGGTTGAATATTCTTCGAAGTAAGCCAATACCCATGGTCTGAAACTTTTCGTCCAACCTTTTGGCAGGTTGTTATGAGCAAATAATCGTTTCTCAAGATTGCTTGTCATACCAACATAAAACTTATCATGCGATTTTGAATATAGAACGTAAACGAAATGTTTCATGATTTAAAAAAATACAAAAGGAGAGCTGAAAAATCAACTCTCCTTTTTTTGTAGCGGGGGCAGGACTTGAACCTACGTCCGGCGCTGCCGGATATGAGCCCAACGAGCCATTCTTCTATAATGTTTTTGAGATTATTTCATTCTGAATAAACTCCCTTCCCAGGTGAGATTTC
>JAJUGS010000008.1 GCA_029265875.1 Prolixibacteraceae bacterium | reverse complement strand
TTTGGTTGTCAATATTAAAATTGTCCCCGATATGTTTGCTTTGATCTTCAGTTCAGCCTTCAATCTTAATGCAGCATTCGGTGCAGTATTTGGAAATGCAATTATGTGGGGAGTGAAAAGAGGGCTTTATTCCAACGAGGCAGGACAAGGTTCAGCACCAATTGCCCATGCAGCAGCCCGCGCGCACGAACCCGTTTCGGAAGGTCTTGTGGCGTTGCTGGAACCTTTTATCGACACAATAATCATTTGTTCTCTCACTGGTTTGGTAATTCTTTCATCGGGTGTCTGGAAAGAAAAATACGAAAACAAGTTTCAGGCTGCGGATTTATTTGTTTTGAAAGGAACTTATTCTGATAAAAATGAACAGGATATCGATAAACTGTATCATTTTCTGGCAAAAAAAGCCGATTTACCTTTGTTTACTGGCGAACTGAATGTTGTAAACGGAGTGATTGAGAACCAGCCAACCATGATTCATTCGCGTTCGGTAGCCGAAGATGTAAAGGTTTGGCTGAACAATCAGCCCTATTCAGGAAAAATCAATTTTAACAACGGGAAACTGGTCGGTCAGACCGGTATTAGTTTAACCGGAAAATCGTTATTGCACAGTGCTCCGCTAACCACAGTTGCCTTTACAAAAAGCTGGTTTGGCGATTACGGAAAATATGTGGTTGCTTTCGGATTGTTACTATTTGCGTTTTCAACCGCCATCAGCTGGTCGTATTACGGCGACCGTGCGGTTACCTATTTGTGGGGTTCAGGGAAAGTCATTTATTACCATATCATTTATGTAATTGGCTTCTTTCTGGCTTCGTTTACCGACACCACCATTATCTGGACCCTCTCCGGAATCACCATAGCTTTGATGACGATTCCCAACCTTTTTGGTATTCTTTCGTTGTCAAAAGAGATGAAAAGTGAAGTAAAACTTTTCTGGCAGGAATGGGCAAGGCGATATCCGGACGAAAAAACCCCGAAATAGAGAAGCCTACCCCTGCCTCTCCAAAAGAGGGAATTTAGAAAAATGATTAGCGTTTGGAGAATTCCAATTAACGATTACAGAATGAACTGCTCCCGAAAGTTTGAACATTAAACATTATTCTTCCGTGTTGTTTCCTATTTTTGCGCTGAAATTGAAACATTACAATGCAAAAATTCTATCCTGATAATTTTGAACAGAAAATTGGTTTTGACCGTATTCGCGAAATGTTACACCAGAAATGCCTGAGCAACATGGGTCACGAATGGGTGGAAGAAATGCATTTCAAAGATGATTTTGAAAACATCAACCGCGAATTGGGCGAAACCGATGAGTTTTGCCGCATCGTCCGCGAGTTCGACCATTTTCCCTCCGACCATTTTTTTGATTTGCGTCCGGCGCTTGAAAAAATCAGGATTGAAGGCCGGTTTCTCGAAGTTCAGGAGTTGTTTGATATGAAACGTTCGCTGGAATCCATCCGTTCCATCGTATTGTTTTTCAGCAAACAACCACAGGAAATTTTTCCTTTGCTGAACGCTAAAACCAAAAATGTTCAGCTCTTCCCCTACATCTACGACCGCATCGATTCCATCATCAATAAATTCGGCAAAATACGTGATAATGCCACGCCCGAACTTGGAAGAATCAGAAATGACATTCTTTCAAAACAGGCCAGCATGTCGAAACGGTTGCACGCTATTTTGAAACAGGCACAAAAAGACGGGCTCGTGGAAGAAGACGCCACAATTTCCATTCGCGACGGGCGGGCTGTAATCCCGATTATGGCAGGGAATAAACGAAAACTGAAAGGAATTATTTACGACGAATCGTCAACCGGGAAAACTTCGTATGTTGAGCCTACCGAAATTGTGGAGATGAACAACGAAATCCGCGAGCTGGAATACGCTGAACGCCGCGAGATTATTCGAATTCTCACCAGTTTTGCCA
Organism: Prolixibacteraceae bacterium; assembly: GCA_029265875.1. Lineage (GTDB taxonomy): Bacteria > Bacteroidota > Bacteroidia > Bacteroidales > Prolixibacteraceae > Draconibacterium. The sequence goes on along the minus strand of JAJUGS010000008.1, from coordinate 32,927 downwards.
ACGATATCCGCCCTTACATCGAAGACCTCTGGTATTCTTATGAATTTCTGGGAGAGATCGATTTTATCAGGGCAAAAGCACTGCTGACCATCGAAATCGATGCCATCAAACCCGACATGGTCAATTACCCGGTAATCGACTGGTTCAGGGCCATTCACCCGTTGTTGATGAAAACCCTGAAAAAGGAAAACCGGAAAATTGTGCCACTCAACATCCGGCTCACCGAAGAAAGGCACATTTTACTGATTTCGGGCCCCAACGCCGGGGGAAAATCGGTGTGCCTGAAAACAGTGGGTTTGCTGCAATACATGTTGCAATGCGGATTGCCGATTCCCATCAGCGAAGGCAGCCGTACCGGGATTTTCAGCCGTTTGTTTATCGATATCGGCGATGAGCAGTCACTCGAAAACGATTTGAGTACGTACAGTTCGCATTTGCTGAACATGAAGCATTTTGTGAAATTCAGCGATGAAAAAACTTTGATTCTGATTGATGAATTCGGAACCGGAACCGAGCCCATGCTGGGTGGTGCCATTGCAGAATCTATTCTCGACAAGCTGAACCAACTGGGAACTTTCGGGGTAATTACAACACACTACACCAACCTGAAACATTTTGCTTCTTCGGCGAACGGAATCATCAACGGTGCCATGTTGTACGATTCGCAAAATATGAACCCGCTTTTTCAGCTTGAAATCGGGAAACCCGGCAGCTCATTTGCTTTCGAAATTGCCCGAAAAATTGGACTTCCGGAAGAAATCCTGGAGAAAGCCACTGAAAAAATCGGGAAAGACCATATTGATTTCGACCGTAACCTGCGCCAAATCAACCGCGACAAACGCTACTGGGAAACCAAGCGCGAGAAAATCAGGAAGGTGGAAAAGATTCTGGACGAAATGGCAGCCAGTTACGAAACCGAGTTGAAAGAGACCCAGAAACAACGCAGGGAGATTCTGAAAAAAGCCAAGGAAGAAGCTGAATTACTGTTATCCGGGGTTAATAAAAAGATTGAGAATACCATTCACGAAATAAAGAAGGAACAAGCCGACAAGGAAAAAACCCGCAAAGCGCGCGAAGAACTGGTACAACTGAAACAGGTGATTGAAGAAAAAACCACTGCCGACGATTCGGCAATCGATGCAAAAATTAAAAAATTACAGGAACGCGAAAAAAAACGCAACGAACACCGGCCTGAGAAACCCAAAACAGTTGCGAAACCTGTTGAAGAACCTGAAAATGACGACCCAAAACCTGGCGATAAAGTCAGAATCATCGGGCAAAACAATGTGGGCGACCTCATCAGCATTAATAAAAAAAATGCGGTGATAGCTTTTGGACAGCTTATTACAACAGTACCGGTTTCGCAGATTGAAAAACTCAGTAACAACGAGGCAAAAAAAATCGAAAAAACTCAGTCCCCGGTGCGTTCGCGGATGATTACCAATATGACCGAAAGCCGGCTGACCTTTAAAACCGAAATCGATATCCGTGGGAAACGGGCTGAAGAAGCCATTCAAACCATCCAGGAGTTTATCGACCAGGCAATTATGTTTGAACGCAACCAGTTGCGTATTTTGCACGGAAAAGGAAACGGTATTCTGAAAGAAACCATCCGCAGCTACCTGAAATCGGAGCCGATGGTAAAATCATTCAAAGATGAACATGTTGATTTTGGCGGAGCCGGTATTACAGTTATTGAATTGAATTTCTGAACACCTACCCTATTTTTTCCATTACAATCCTTAGAATTTCTGCTTCCTTCCTGATTGAGAGTTCCAGAATTTCAGAAGCTTTTTCACGCGTTTCGGCAACAAATGTTGTGTCGGAATAACCAGAGAGATTAATCATCACATTCAGAAAAGCGCCTTTTACAGCCGTGCAGGCACAGTGTGCTCCCACCCCGGCATCGGAAACCGAATTGGGGTTTCCGCTTTCAGCCATGGCAGCAAGTATTTCCATCGAATCGAATGAAAGCTGCATCACTTTCAGCGGAATATCGATGGCATTTTTTGTAGCACTTTGAATGGCTTCTTTTCTCGCGGCTTTTTCAGATTCTGTGTTTTTGGGCAATCCGAAGGCTTCCATAATCCGGTTAAAGGCATCGGTATCTTCGTCAACACATTTCAGTAATTGTGTGTGATAAAATTTCCCTTTTTCGGCCCAGGCTGAAAACTCCTCCCACCGGCTGTCCCAGCCACGTTTGTGTGCCGAAAGGTTGGCCACCATCGTTCCCAAAGCCGCACCCAAAGCACCAACATACGCCGAAATGGAACCGCCACCCGGAGCCGGCGACTCAGAGGCTGTTTCCTCAACAAACTCTTTCAGATTTTTACTGATCAGTTTTTTGCCGGTATTTTCAGCAAGAACATATTCTATAATTTTCTTTTGCGGATCGAAAGGCGCCAGTTCGTTTAATCCCAGCGATTTAACCGCAATTTTAATAATCTCTTCGTCTGAAATTCCGGTTGAACGCTCCTGTTTTCTTAGAAAATATTTTCCCGCGTCGAGCATGGCCTGCAATGGGATCAATCCTATCAACTCAGAACCGGTAACCCGGATTCCGCGCTGGCGGGCTTTTTCACAAACTTCATCAAAAGCCACGTGAACAGGAGTAACCGAAATATCGGTGAGGTTCATCGAAATCTGGGCAATTCCATATTCCTCGATAAACCAGCCGATGGCGCGTACTTTCTTTAAGGTTCCGGGAATGCGCACAGGTTCTCCGTTTTCACCGGTTATAATTTTTCCTGTAACCGGGTCGCCTTCGCGTAAAATACGCCCCGCCTCGCGAACATCAAAAGCAATGGAGTTAGCCCGGCGTACCGAGGTTGTATTCAGGTTTACATTGTAGGCAACCAGAAAATTGCGGGCACCAATGGCCGAAGCACCCGATTTTGCCACTTTTTCAGACCAGGCCGAAGGTCCGAAATCGGGTTTCCAGTGCTCACTTTCCATGCGGTCCTTCAATCCTTCATATTCTCCATACCGGCAATTGGCAAGGCTTTTTCTTTCTTCTGAAAATGCTGAAAACTCATAACAATAAACCGGAATCTCCAATTCCTCACCCACACGTTTGGCGAGCTGTCGGGCGTATTCGGCTGTTTCTTCCATCGTAATTCCGGAGATGGGCACGAGCGGACAAACATCGGTGGCACCAAAACGCGGGTGTTCGCCGGTATGTGAACGCATGTCAATCACTTCGGCGGCCTTTTTAATTGCCCGAAATGCAGCTTCGACAACCTGTTCCGGCGATCCGGCAAATGTCACTACCGTCCGATTGGTTGCCTTTCCGGGATCGACATCCAACAATTTTATCCCCTCAACACTTTCAATAACATGGGTGATTTCTTTAATCACTGCCAGGTTGCGGCCTTCAGAAAAATTCGGAACACATTCAAGAATCCTGTTCATGTATATTCAGATTGAATTTGCTGCCGAAAATAATATGCAGGAATTTTGTGCGATATGACTTATAGCATCTAAAACGATTGTATCACACCATTGATAATGACTGTTTCAACCAGGTTCGAACCAAAAAAATATGGCAATGATGCTATTCCTTCCACTTCGGAAGTAATAAACAAGTTGGCAATTTTCCCTTTCGTAATACTTCCCAGGCAGTCGCTGACACCCATTGCATAAGCCGAATTCAGGGTAGTTGCATTGATCACTTCAGCTGGTGTCATCTGATATTTGATACTGCCGAGCGCTGAAATAAAACTCATGTTTCCGCTGGGCGACGAGCCCGGATTAAAATCGGAAGCCAGAGCGACCGGCAAACCGGCATCAATCATTTTCCGGACTGGTGACAACGGCAGATTCAGAAAGAAAGCGGCTCCAGGCAAAATGGTCGGCATGGTTTCTGTACCTTTTAAAACCTGGATTTCTTCGTCATTCAGATATTCAAGATGGTCAACCGAAAGGGCATTGTATTTTACACCAACTTCCACTCCCCCGGTGTTCCCCAGTTCGTTGGCATGAATTTTCGGGCGTAAACCGTATTTCATTCCTGCCATCAGAATCCTTTCTGTGTCTTCAGGTGTAAAGAACCCTTTATCGCAGAAGACATCGATAAAATCGGCCAATTCTTCGGCAGCCACCTGTGGAATCATTTCATTGATAATTATATCGACATATTCTGATGGGTTTGATTTGTATTTTTCAGGAACTGCATGGGCCCCAAGAAACGTGGAGCGCACACAAATCGGGGCAGTTTCTTTGATCCTGCGGATCACCCGGAGCATTTTCAATTCGTCCTCCGTATTCAATCCATACCCGCTTTTTATTTCAACAGCGCCGGTGCCCATTTTTATTATCTCAATAATTCGATCTATCGACAAATCATATAATTCCTCCTCTGAAATTTCATGTAATTTTTTGGCTGAGTTCAGGATACCCCCTCCCTGCCGCGCAATCTCTTCATAAGTTAAACCTGCAATACGCTGGACAAATTCATTTTCACGCGAATGCGAAAACACCAGATGCGTGTGCGGATCACAAAAGCAAGGATAAACAAGGCGGTTTGTACAATCTATTTCCACCAGATAATCATCATCGGTGTATTTATCTTTCAATTCCTCCATTTTGCCGTATTCTTCAATCACCTCATCGCGGATTATCAGAAATGCATTCTTGATTGTTTTAACCGAACTCATTTCTTTTCCAACGCGCAACAGAACCGGCTTGTCGATAACCTGTACAAGTTCTTTTATGTTTTCCAGCAATATCTTCATGAATAAGTTTTGTTAAGTATTTAAAAGTTACGAAAATGATTTGAAAATACAATATGCTTTTTTATTCCACATAATAATCTTTTCTTTAAAACTATGAATTTTGGAATCAAATCGAACCTTTATGTTGAAGAAAATTCCTCATACTTATGTAATTGTTTTTGGGTTAATCGTTTTTTGTGCAATCCTGACATGGATTATTCCAGGAGGCGAATTTGCCAGAGAAAAGATGACGGTCAATGGTATCGAAAGAGAAATTGTTAAAAGCGATTCGTTCAGATTTATCGAAAGTAACCGTCAAACCTGGCAAATTTTTACCGCCTTTTTTGAAGGATTTCTGCGAACTTCCAACATCATCGCATTTATTCTGATGATTGGCGGAGCATTTTGGATTATGAATGAAAGTAAAGCCATTGACATTGGAATTTACCGCTTTCTGGATTCGGCAAAAAAATGGGAGAAATCAGAATTTCTGAAACGGATTGGGGTACACAATATCATCCTGGTTTCAATTATGTTTCTTTTCAGCTTGTTCGGTGCAGTATTCGGAATGAGTGAAGAGACTATTGCGTTTACTATCATTTTTGTTCCATTGGCCATTTCGATGGGATATGATTCAATTGTGGGTGTATCTCTTTGTTTTGTGGCGGCAGCACTGGGTTTTGCAGGTGCTTTCCTGAATCCGTTCACAGTTGGAATTGCGCAGGGCCTTTCCCATCTCCCGCTCTTCTCGGGTATCGAATACCGTATTTTCATGTGGGTTGTAATCAATGTTATTGGTTTCGTTTTTGTTTTGCGTTATGCTTCACTAATCCGCCGGAATCCTGAAAAATCCCCCGTTTTTGAAGAAGATAAATATTGGCGCGACAAAAGCGCAGGCATTACAGAAAAGGTTGACTCTAAAGTTCCGGCATCAGCCTGGTATTCCTTTTTCTTTCTGGTTATTTCATTGTTATTGTTTTCAGTTAAATATCCCATTTCATCGGTTATGTTGGGAAACAGTAAAATGGTTTTACCATTAGTGCCATTCAGCTCCGTATTATTCCTTTTATCTGGCATCCTATCACTAAGGAAAAAAATTCAGTATTACATTCTTGTTTTACTGACATTTACTGTTGTCTTCCTAGTAATTGGCGTGATGGCATTTGAATGGTACATTATGGAAATTGCTTCGCTATTCCTGGCACTGGGAATATTTTCGGGTATTGCGATGGGCAAATCTCCGAATGAAATAACGAAACTGTTTCTTGAGGGAGCAAAGGATATTATGTCGGCAGCCCTGATTGTTGGTTTGGCAGGCGGGATAATCATTATTCTTGAAAATGGAAAAATCATCGATACAATCTTGTATTATGCATCGCAATCGATAAAAGACATCGGAAAAGCCGGGTCTGTTTCGGTTATGTACATCATTCAAACAGGCCTGAACATTTTTATACCCAGTGGGTCGAGCAAAGCAGCCCTAACTATTCCAATGATGTCACAGTTTTCTGATTTGATTGGTGTTTCGAGACAGGCAACTGTTGTTGCTTTTCAATTGGGTGATGGATTTACGAACCTGATTACGCCGGTTTCAGGTGTGTTGATTGGGGTTCTGGGCGTTGCACGCATTCCTTTTGAAAAATGGTTCAGGTGGGTTTTGCCACTGGTCCTGATACTTTTCATTGCAGGCTTTCTGCTGCTTTTGCCCACTGTTTTCTTTAAATTGAATGGGTTCTGATAATTTTAAACAAAGAGAGCTGCATATAAACGTGCAGCTCTCTTTGAAATCTATCAATTAAGTTTATTTGCCATCCATTTCCAAAATTTTGAACTCAGTGCGACGGTTCATTCTGTGAACTTCGTCCGGGCATTCCACACCATTTTTACAATGATTGACAAGCTGAGTTTCACCATACCCCTTGGCGATAATACGGTCTTTTGCAATACCATGATTTACAATATAGCCAACAGCAGAATCGGAACGCTTTTTACTTAAAATCATATTATATGAATCGCTACCTCTTGCATCGGTATGCGAGCCTAATTCAACTTTCCAGCTAGGATTATCATTTAAGATTTTAATAAGTTTGTTCAATTCAATTTCTGATTCGGGTAAAATATTCCATTTATCAAAATCATAGAATATATTCTCCAGAACAAATACCTGCTTAACTTCCACTTTCTCAATCCAAATTGTATCCCTGATTGTTCCATACGGTTTGTCAGTTGTATTGAATGTTTTTGATGCATTCATGTAACCCTCATATTCTGTTGTAGCTGTTATTGACGAATTTTCGGGCAGTTTTCTTGAAACCAAAACCCCGCTCACTGAACCTGCAATATTATCACTGAAGCGTACTTTTGGATTTGAGAATGGCAAATTCGTCTTACGATCCATTACAACCAACTCAAGATTGTAATCACCTGTAAATCTTACTTTATATATATCATCATCCCCTAAACCCCCGTCACGTTGGGAAACGAAATAACCAACTTTGTGTTTAGGATGTAATATTAAACCGAAATCATCTTTATCGGTATTCAAATCGTTTAACAATACCGGTGCACCAAAACCAGTACCTTCTTTGCAGGAATACAAGATGTCAAAATCATCTTCCGAATTATCGCCTTTGTTTGATGCATAAAATAAAAGAGAACCTTCCATAAAGAAGGGAAACATTTCATCAAATGGTGTATTGATTTTGTCACCCAGATTTACCGGCTCTCCCCATTTCCCATTGCTTCTCACTGACATATACAAATCTGTCATTCCGAAACCTGAGTTTGGTTTATCAGATGCAAAAATCAGCGTATCGCCGGTTACAGAAATTGCGGGATGCCCTACCGAATAGGTTGAATCGTTATAAGGGAATTGCTCCGTAACTTTCCACTCTGCACCTTCTTTTTTTGCAGTAACAATTTTCAATCTTACATTAGCTTTCCGATAAACTTTGTTTTTTATTTCAGGATTCTCGAAATTACTCAGTGTCACAAATAGTTCCCCGGTTTTTTCACAGAACGAAGCCGGTCCTGCATGATATCCGGCACTTATTTTCTCAAACTGAATACTTTTTGAGCCACTTACATTGCCTTCTTTATCAGAATTTACACTGAAAATATTGTAAAATACGCCTTTTCCCTTTCCTGAAGCAAGTTTGTTAATTTCATCCTGAGTATAAGCAGAAAACCAGAGTTCACCATTTACGAATGAAGGGCCAAAATCACTTTGGGACGTATTTAAATCTGTCTTTTCAATGTTTATTTTCCTGTTCCGGAAAAAATCACAGGCTTTCTGAGCGTAAATAAATACTGGAAAAACCAGTAAAAGCGACAAAACTAATTTTTTCATAATTAACAATTTTTAGGGTGTGGCTAAACTAATGACAAACCTTGTACCAATTATACTAATATTAATTAACTTGTTTTGTCATATGTCGTTTATTAAACTACTAAAATAGCTCAAATTCTGTTAAACAGGATAAAGAAAACTATGTTACAATTTAAGTTTTATAATTTTACCATTAATACCACATTCTCAACATGATGCGTATGCGGAAACATATCAACAGGTTGCACTTTTTCTATACGATAATGGGTGGATAAAAGTGCCAGGTCACGTGCCTGTGTGGCTGGATTACAACTAACATAAACCACTTTTAAAGCACCCGAATTTTTTATCGTATTTATTACATCTTCATGCATTCCTGCTCTCGGTGGATCAGTAATAATCACATCGGGTTTCCCATTTTTGTCCAAAAAGTCCAAATTTAGTACTGACTTTATATCACCGGCATAAAAATTTGTATTGTTAATTGCGTTTAATGTAGCATTTACTTTCGCATCTTCAATTGCTTCCGGTACATATTCAATACCGATTACCTTTTTAGCTTTTGCAGCAACAAAATTTGCAATTGTACCAGTACCGGTGTATAAATCATAAACTGTTTCATTACCACTCAAACCGGCAAAATCTCTTACCACTTTATACAATTGATAGGCTTGGTCAGAATTGGTCTGGTAAAAACTTTTTGGCCCTACCTTAAATTTCAGGCCTTCCATTTCTTCAATAATGAAATCCCTCCCGCTGAAAGTTTCAATATTCTGATCGGTTATTGTATCATTTCCCTTTCCATTGATAACATATAAAAGTGAAGTGATTTCAGGAAATTCCGTCCGCACAGCCTCCAGTAACTTTATTCTTTCTTCCTTGCTATCATAAAAAAAGGAAATAATAACCATTACTTCGCCATTCGAACTTGTGCGAATAATTAAAGTTCTTAAAAATCCGGCCTTTTGTTTTATATCGAAAAACGTTAAATCATTTTCTATTGCATATTTATATATGAAGTTTCTGATTTGATTTGAAGGCTCAGCCTGAAGCCAGCATTTATTGATGTTGATTACTTTATCAAAAAGCCCGGGAACATGAAAGCCGAGCGCGTTAAAATTGGTTGATTCATGATTTTCGGTTTCAAAATTCAGCCATTTTTTGTTTGAAAAGGTAAATTCCAACTTATTCCGGTAGAAAATGCTTTTTTCTGATCCTAAAATCGGAGACATTACCGGTATTTCAATCCTGCCAATACGCGTCAGTTGATCATAAACCTGTTTTTGTTTATAATAAAGCTGTTTTTCATACGGAAGAATCTGCCATTTACATCCGCCACAAACGCCAAAATGTTCGCAAAATGCCTCTATCCGTTCGTGCGAATACGAATGAAATGCCGTGACTTTTCCTTCGGCATATCTGCTTCTCTTTTTGGTTACCTGAATATCAACCATATCGCCGGGTACAGCGTACTGTGTAAAAATCACCAGATCCTCTTTTCTTGCGATTGCTTTACCTTCGGCCCCGATATCATCAATTCTGATTTCACGGTATAATGGTTTGTTTTTATTTCTTCCCACGCTTTTTTTTCGGCAAAGATACAATTGGATAGACAAAATGAAACAGTTTGGCAAACACATTCATTTCCCATAAAAAAAATGAAATTCCCAAATTGAGAAAACAATGACACTTTTCACGGGATTACAGATTTTTAGCGTTTTGATATTTTGAAACTCAATTCCTTCGTGCTTATATTTGAACCGATTTAATGGTTGGTTTTATTTCTATAGTAAAACTTAAAAGGGGAAAGTAACTTCTGTATTTATGATTGGTTTTGTGTTTAGGGGTTTGTAAATCATCAATCATCTTCAAAAAGCGTCCATAGTTCTTTCCCCTTCCTTCTTTTTATAAGGTTCATCATCACAACATTTTCAACAAATTTTTCTTTCTGCATTAATCGTTATCTTTGCGCACTTTTTAACCGTAATATATGATTTCGCTTGATAAAATAAGCCTGAATTTTGGTGGGTTTGACCTGTTTAAAGAAATCAGCTTTTTAATAAATCCGAAAGACAGGATTGGGCTTATTGGTAAAAACGGGGCTGGCAAAACAACTTTGCTAAAGGTAATTAAAGGAATCGATCAGCCCAGTTCCGGAAATATCGGGGTTCCGAAAAATGTTACAATCGGCTATTTGCCTCAGCAAATGAAGCATTCCGACACAAGAACCCTGAAAGAAGAAACCGTGCTTGCTTTTGGCGAACTGATTGCCATTGAAAGACAAATCGCCCGGCTTCACGACGAAATTACTGTGGAACAGGATTTTCATTCAGAACAATATTTGAAAAAAATTGACCTGATTACAGAATTAAATGAAAGATACCAGCTCCTGGGGGGCGATAATTATGAGGCAGAACTTGAACAAACCCTGATGGGACTGGGATTTGAACGTTCAGATTTCGGGAGGCACACTTCTGAATTCAGTGGTGGCTGGCGAATGCGTATCGAATTAGCAAAATTACTCCTGCAAAAACCGGATGTTTTCCTGCTCGATGAGCCCACCAACCACCTTGATATAGAATCAATTCAATGGCTCGAAGATTTTCTGAAGAATTACAACGGCGCAGTTGTTCTTGTTTCGCACGACAAAGCTTTTCTGGACAATGTTTGTAACCGCACCATCGAAATTTCGCTTGGTAGAATTACCGACCAGAAAATGAATTACACAAAATTTATGGAATGGAAAAAGGAACAACGCGAAATTCAATTGGCCGCTTTCAGGAATCAGCAAAAAATGATTGAAGACACCGAAAATTTCATTGAAAGATTCCGTTACAAAGCCACCAAAGCCGTTCAGGTGCAATCGCGCATCAAACATCTCGAAAGAATTGAGAGGATAGAAATTGAAGAAGAAGATAATTCGGCTGTCAGATTAACTTTTCCACCGGCACCCCGCTCTGGCCGGGTTGTGGTTGAAGCCCGGAATATTTCAAAAAATTATGGCCCGCTCCAGGTTTTAAATGATATTGATATAACCATTGAACAAGGCGATAAAATTGCCTTTGTTGGCCGCAACGGCGAAGGAAAAACTACACTTGCCCGCATTATTCTGAACGAACTGGAACACGAAGGTGAAATTACCATCGGCCACAATGTTAAGATCGGCTATTTTGCCCAAAACCAGGCACAGCTCCTGAACGAAGACCTCACTGTTTTTGAGACCATCGACCAGATTGCGGTTGGCGATATCCGCACAAAAATCAGGGATATTCTGGGCGCATTTCTGTTCCCGGGTGAAGACATCGACAAAAAAGTACGCGTGCTGAGCGGTGGCGAAAAAACCAGGCTGGCGATGATCAAACTGATGCTTCAACCAGTGAATTTCCTGGTTCTTGACGAACCCACCAACCACCTCGACATCAGGACCAAAGAAATTCTGAAGAATGCACTGGCGCAATTTAATGGTACTGTTTTGGTGGTGTCGCACGACCGCGAATTTTTAGACGGACTTGTAACCTGTGTTTACGAATTCAGAAATAAAAAAATAAAACAGCACCTTGGCGGTATTTACGATTTTCTGGAGAAAAAGAAAATGGAATCGCTAAAAGAACTTGAAATAAAATCCAATTCAAAAAAAGAAGAGAAAAACGGTGCTGTAAGAACCAATCACGATGAAATAAGTTTCAAAGACCAGAAGGAAATCAACAAAAACATTTCCCGGCTCGAAAAAATGATTGAAAAAACCGAAGAGGAAATCGGCCAATTGGAAACAGAGATTGCAAAATTAGACAAGATTTTATCTTCATCAGCCACGATCGACGACCATTCAATCTTCGGAAAATATGAAGAGCTGAAAGAAAAATTAAAAGTTGAGTTAGAAAACTGGGAAGCACAGCATATTGAACTGGAAGACTGGAAAAACAAAAAAAACTGGTAATGGAAGCAGAAGATTTTATTTATGGAACCCGCGCGGTGATGGAAGCCATTCAAAATGGCAAAAACATCGATAAAGTTTTAATAAAAACCGGCCTGAAAAACGAATTGGTTCATGAGTTGATTAACCTGATGAAGGAAAAGGAAGTTGCTTTTCAGTTTGTGCCGATTGATAAAATAAACCGGGTTACACGCAAAAACCACCAGGGCGTGCTGGCTTTTGTCTCACCCATCGAATACACCGATATTGAAGATGTTCTGCCAATGGTTTATGAAAAAGGCAGAGAACCTTTGATTCTTATACTTGATCAAATAACCGATGTACGCAATTTTGGCGCAATCACCCGGTCGGCTGAATGTGCGGGAGTTGATGCGATTATCATTCCTGAAAAAGGGATGGCACGCATTGGTGCCGACGCCGTAAAAACTTCAGCCGGAGCGCTGCATCTCATTCCGGTTTGTAAAGTTAAAAGCCTCACCCGAACCCTGCGTTTTTTAAAAGATTCGGGAATTGCGGTGATTGCCGCCACCGAGAAAACCGATAAAATTTACACCGAAGGAAATTTCAAACGTCCGGTTGCCATTGTAATGGGTTCGGAAGACTCCGGGATTTCAGCGCCAGTTTTACAACTTGCCGACGAACAGTTAAAAATACCGCTTTTGGGCAAAATCGGTTCGCTGAATGTTTCGGTTTCGGCAGCGTTAATGATTTATGAGGCTGTGCGGCAACGCGGCTAATCGATAATTTTAAGCGTTCTTTTAAATGATTCTTCGAGCGAAATAAAAGTTTCCGTGCTCGAAACGCCGGGAATCTTCTGAATCTGGCCGCTCAATATTGATTTCAGGTGTTCGTTGTCGCGTGCATAAACTTTGATGAAGATGGCATATTCGCCGGTGGTGTAATGACATTCAACAATTTCGGGAATACTTTTCAGTCTTTCCACAACTTCTGTAAACAACCCGCCTTTTTCGAGAAAAATGCCAATGTAGGTGCAGGTCCTGAAATCAACTTTCTTAGGGTCAATATGGTATCCTGAGCCGACAATCACACCCAGATCGATCATCCGGTTCACACGCTGGTGGATGGCTGCGCGAGAAACCCCCACTTCAACAGCCACATCTTTGAAGGGGATCCTGGCATTTTTGGTAATAATATCCAAAATTTTCAGGTCAATATCGTCTAATTTGTTTCGTAATGTCATTTTCTGGCAATTTTCCACGAAATATAGAAATTTTTACCTTCAATTTATCATTTTGTCAATTTTATGTCCGAAAAGTTAAATTTAAGTCTAAAAATTAACATGTGCATCACTGAATATATCTCCCGTCAAACTGCTGTATTAACCATATGGGTAATCTTTCACGGATAAACTGAATCAACAAAAACATCCTGAGATATTAAAATATAAAAACTAACGCCCCTTTTTCCTATTTTTATGCCCTCATTTTAAACAAGATTTTATTAAATAAATTTTCTCACAACAAAAAATCAGAATATGAAACCTACATTATTAATACTTGCTGCGGGAATGGGCAGTCGTTTTGGCGGATTGAAACAGGTCGAACCCGTTGGCCCGAATGGAGAAGCAATCATCGATTATTCCATTTACGATGCTATCCGCGCCGGATTTGGCAAAGTGGTTTTTATCATCCGCGAAAGTTTTGCCGATGCTTTTAAAGAAAAATTCGACCGCAAACTGAAAGGTAAAATCGAGGTGGAATATGTATTTCAGGAACTGAACATGCTCCCCGAAGGTTTTAGTTTGCCCGAGGGCCGCGAAAAACCCTGGGGGACTGCACACGCAATCCTGGTGGCCCGCAATGTAATTAACGAACCATTCTGTGCGCTGAATGCTGATGATTTTTATGGTTACAAAGCCTACAAAGCAATGGCTGATTTCCTGGTTTCATCAGCCGATCCACAGGAATATTCAATGGTGGGCTACTACCTGAAAGAAACTTTGTCTGATTTTGGCTCAGTTTCGCGGGGAATTTGTGATACCAACCCCGAAAACTATCTCGAAAAAATTGTGGAAACCATCAAAATAGTCAAACGCGGCAACGAAATTATTTCGATTGAAAGCGATGGCAGCGAAACGCCGCTCACCGGAAACGAAGTAACCTCGATGAACAACTGGGGTTTTAAACCTTCGGTGTTCCCCATCCTTGAAAAACGTTTTAAAGGATTCCTCGAAAAAGAAATTGGCAACCTGAAATCAGAAATGTACATCCCCTCGGTGGTTTTCGATATGATTGATAACAACGAGGCAAAAGTAAAAGTGCTGGAAGCCGATTCACCCTGGTTTGGCGTTACTTATAAAGAAGACAAACCTTTTGTAATTGAAAAAATCAAAACGCTGATTGAAAAAGGAGATTACCCGGAGAAACTTTGGGAGTAAGAAAGCCGGGAGCCAAAGCAATTTACTATTTAACTATTTACAATTTACTATTTTGATCAGCGATAGTCCAAAAATCCAGAATCCGGAATCCGTCATCTAGTATCAAGTATCAAAAACATGAACAACAAACTAACCAGCATTGCACAGCAATTTCAACTTGAAGGCGAAGTTGCCGGTGTTACCAATCTTGGCGAAGGATTTATAAACGACACCTATATTGTTGTTACCCAACCGGGCAAAAGATACATTCTGCAACGGAAAAACAAACGCATTTTTTCGCCTGTTCCAGCCATGATGGAGAACATCCAAAAGGTTTGTATGCACATTAAAAAGAAGGTGGAACTGGCGGGTGGCGATCCGCTGCGCGAAGCCATGACTGTGATTCCGGCCAACGATGGCAAGCTCTATTTTGTGGATGAGGAGGATGAGTTCTGGGCAGTTTGTTTGTTTATTGAAGGCGCTGTTACCTATGACTCGGCCAAAACTCCCGCGCTTGCGTACGCCGGTGGAAAGGGAATCGGCAAGTTTCAGTCGCTGGTGGCTGATTTAAATGAACCGCTCACCGACATTCTGCCGGGTTTTCACAACATCCGTTTCCGGTTTAAACAGTGGGACGAAGCGCTGGCAAAAGACGCGGCAGGACGAAAAACCGCGGTGGCACAGGAAATTGAATGGGTGGAAAGTCGCCGGAGCGAAATGCTTGCTTTTTGGGAGAATGTTGAAAAAGGCGTGATTCCCACCCGGATCACCCACAACGATACAAAAATCACCAACATCCTGTTCGACGAAAAAGGCGATGTTTTGTGTGTGATCGACCTCGACACGGTGTTGAACAGCACGGTGCTGAACGACTTTGGCGATGCCATGCGCTCTTATACCAACACGGGTGCCGAAGATGACGAAAACCTCGCCAACGTTTCGATGGATCTTGAGATTTTCAGGGCTTTTACAAAAGGTTATCTCGAAGAAGCAAAGTCGTTTCTAACGACTGCCGAAATTGAATACCTGGCATTTTCAGCGCGGTACATTACTTACGAACAGGTATTGCGGTTTCTGATGGATTATATCAACGGCGATACTTACTACCGCACCAAATCGGCCGACCACAACCTGGTCCGCACCCGTGCCCAGTACAAACTATTGCAAAGCATGGAAGCACAGTTTAACGAAATGAACCGGATTGTAAGGGAATATTGCCGGTAATTTGCGGGCTGAAATACACGCTGGCCTTTCTGGATTTTCGTCTTTGAAGTATTGAGTCCTCCGTAATTGCCTATCTGGTCTTACTTCCCGCTTCTTCCTCGTTCACCCATTCACTCACTCACCCTTTCACCCATTACAACCGCACATGCTCTGCAGTTACTTTCTGCCCGATAAACAGGGCGGCTTTTTCGGCAAAATTGGCAGCCGATTCGGTGGTCTGGTAACGCAGGGTTCCGCCTTTCGAAAGCCTGCTTTCCATGTCGGGGTGCCGTTGCAGGTATTCCACCAGTTTTTCGGCGGTTACAGCACCTTGTTCAAGAATATGAATGTGAGGCGGAACATATTTTCTGATGGAATCAATCAACAGTGGATAGTGGGTACAACCCAGAATCAGGGTATCCATTTCGGGGTCTTTTGCCAGGATATGCTGAATGTGCCGTTTAATAAAAAACTCAGCCCCTTCTGTGCCAATTTCATTGTTTTCCACAATCGGAACCCACATCGGGCAGGCTTCCTGCACGGTTGAAACCACTCTCCCGCCCGACCATTTTTCCAGCTCTATCGGGTAAGATTCAGAGACTACTGTTCCAATAGTACCCAAAACACCCACATGCCCGTTCCCGGTTATTTCAGCAACCTTTTCAACACTGGGCCTGATAACACCCAGAACACGGCGGTCGGGTGCAATTACCGGAAGGTCTAACTGTTGAATATTGCGAAGCGCTTTTGCCGAAGCCGTGTTACAGGCAATGATAACCAGGGGGCAATCCTGGCTGAAGAGGTATCTCACTGCTTCGAGGGTGTATTCGTAAACCACCTCAAACGAACGGGTTCCGTAGGGGTTGCGGGCATTGTCGCCCAGGTAAAGAAAATCGTATCCGGGCAGTGCTTTCACCAGTTCCTTTAATACTGTTAAACCGCCGTATCCTGAATCAAAAACGCCAATCGGGGCCATTTTTCTATCATTTTATGCGAAACAAATTCCTGATGTTTAAAAGACAATTTTTTTGAATTATCTTTTCACGACTTCGTTGTAAGCTTTGTCGTAATATTTTCCCAGGTTCGACCAATCGAAATGCAGCGATGCTTCTTCACATCGATACCGCAACGCAATCCTGTCGCGCCGTGACATCTGTACAAATTTGAACATGATGTTGGCGAGGTCTTCCGCAATATCGAAAAAATTGCGGCCTTTGCGATTGATAATGTACAATCCTTTTTCATCGTGATCGGGAATTGTGTTGACCACATAATCGCCAAAACCAGCCACTTCGCTGGTAATTGACGGGATTCCGCTGGCCAGACATTCGAGTGGAGTGTACCCCCAGGGTTCGTACATACTGGGGAAAATACCCAGGTGGCACCCCCGCACAAACTGTGTATAATCCATTCTGAACAAGGGGTTTGAGGTAGTAATAAAGTCGGGATGATACACCACTTTCACCTTGTCGTGTCGGTTGTTCACCAGATTGGCATTTCTCAGGAATTGCAGTATTTCGTCGCTGCCATCATCTTTTAAAGTGTGAGTAATTATCTTGGGCAACTTATGGGTTTTCCAGCTTTGAATATTTCTTCTGAGTTTTAACCGAAGGTAATCGTCCACCATTTTACTGAGGTCGGGGAATAAATAGGGCCCTTCGGCTGCGGTTATATTGGTATAAAGGCGCTTACCGACTTGTTCCTTAATTTCTTCACAAACCCGCCAAACATCTTCAATTTGGGCTTTTGATTGCAACACTTCGGGATTGATGGTATAAAATGGCTTTTTTGTAACAAAAAAGGTAACCACTGTAGTGTCGATGTTCGCAACCTGCATTTTATAATTCAGGCGTGCCAGGGCTTCAAGTGTCACATCATAACCTTTATTCTGGTATTCATATCTTCCGGAAGTAAAGAAATAAAGTGTTTTATCCAGATCGAAGGGGTAACTCTGGAAAAAGTGCCCCATGACGAAATCGTGAATTTGTTCCTTGATTTTTACATGTTGGTTCTGAATCTGGTGCAATGCCTCGAAACGAACAATATTTAACCCATTGGGCAAAACCATGTCGGGGGTGCGCCCCAGGAGATGGGTACATTCATTCCCGGTGATTTCGCTTACTGTTGTAAAAATATGGGCTCCGTGTGCTGAGGCTCTTTCAATTTCGGCAATGGGTTTCACATTAAATTTGGTGGCTTCAGCTTCCCAGTTATAAAAGGCCAGATGATCATAAAATTTCGGATCATTCATAGCCAGGTATCGGCCCAGCAAGGTGGCGTGTGTTGTAAAAACCACTTTTATATTCAGCTTATCTTTTCTGATTGCCGGAATCGGAATGCCTGCCATCCATTCGTGAAAGTGGGCAATCATATTCGGATGCCCCAAATCGAACTCCGCGATATAATGAAAAAATTCCTTTACGAGGTAGCCGAAAGCGGCCACTTTATCGAGCAACTCATCACCACCGGGGAGCGAAATATTAAATTCTTTCCATAAATAGTATTTTATTTCGCCCAGTTTGTCGTAAACCGAGTATGGATTGAAAAGCACTACATGAGGCCGTCCGGAAACAATCCATTGCCCGTAATGAACATCAAATCCTCTTTCCTGCAGTTTCAAAACCGCTTTACCGATTGGCGATGAAAAATCGGTGGCAGGGTCAAAATGGGCTGCTGCCTGTTCAGCAAAATAAGGCCCAATCAGGCAGTAGTTTTCATGCCCCCATTTGTCAATCACCGAGGGCACTTTTGAACGGATTACGGTATAAATCCCTCCAACCTGGTTACAAACTTCCCATGCTATCTCAAACAAAAAAGTATCTTGTGGAATAATGGTTTTGGCTATTTCACCGTGTTCTTTTTCAGGTTCCATATTTGATTAATTTTTTGCTTTTTCGAAATTTTTAAATATAGATTTTTAATCGTAAACCAGACAATAAATTCAGACCATTTGTCAAAAAAAAAAAGGCCACCCGTTATAAACAGGTGGCCTTTAAATATTTTCATGATTTATCAGATGCCCATTTTTGTTTTCACCAAAGGCAAAATGTCAATACTTTCGGTTGATTTGTAAAGAAGTGAATTAACTTCAAAAACATAGATCAAACCTTTTTCCTTGGCTACTTCAGCTATTGCGTTTTGTGCTTTATCATAAATTGGTTTCATGATTTCAGCATTTTTCTGTTGCAACTGCCCTTGTGCCGTTTGCTGATAATTTTGAATCCGCTGTTGCATGTCTTGTAACTCGGCAATTTTTGCGTTTCTTTTTATTTCAGAAGCTGAATCCCCCATTTGCTCCAGTTCAGTCAATTTTGCCTGGTAGTTTTTCTGCATATCAGCAAAAATATCTTCCAGGTCTCCCTGGAATTTATTGAATTCGGTTTCAGCTTTAGCCCTTTCAGGCATCACCTGAATCAGAGCCTGCAAATCAATATGTCCGAATTTTGGCGTTTGCGCATTTACTGCCGATGCAGTAAAAATGATAAACATAAACGCTGCAACTTTTACTAAATTTCTCATAATCAGTGTAATGTTTTTAATTTTTGGTCACAAATATAATTATTAATTATTTATATCCGAGCTTTTGTAAAACCTGGTCGCTTAAATCAAATTTCGGGTTGGTAAAAAACAGTGTAGTACCACCAGCTTTGTCAAAAATAATGGAATAGCTTCCATCATTAGCAATTTCCTGCACCGCGTTAAACACGTCATCCTGAATAGGTTTAATAAGTCCCTGGCGTTTTTTGAAAAGATCGCCGTTGGGCCCAAAATATTTTTTCTGGAGTTGTTTATAATCCTTTTCTTTGGTTACAATCACGTCTTCGCGTTTGCGTTTCATATCTTCAGAGAGTAAAACACTTTCGGCCTGAAAATCTTTGTACATCTGTTCAATTTCGGCATGGATCGATTCAAGTTCTTTCTGGTACTGACCTGAAAGCTGGTCGAGCTGGTTTTGTGCAGCTTTATACGCCTGTATATTTTCCATGATATATTCGGTATCGATAAAAGCCATTTTCTGGGCAACAGAAATCCATGAAAATCCAAAAACTGCCAGGGTCAATAAAACTAACTTTTTCATTTTTCCGCACATTTTAAATTTATAATACCTTACATTATCATATTTTATGCCAAATGATGTTATCAGAATTGCTGCCCGATCACAAAGTGGAACTGACTGCCGGCAGCACCCGATACACCGGGCACATCGTCAAATCCATAGCCCCAGTCGATACCCATTAAACCAAACATCGGAAGGAAGATTCGAACTCCGACACCAGCCGAACGATGCAATTTAAAGGGAACATAATTCTGAAAACTCATGCCGGCATTTCCTGCTTCGAGGAAACTCAGGGCATAAATCGTGGCGCTTGGTTTTAAAGTAATCGGATAGCGCATTTCGAGCGTAAATTTCGAGTACATATTCGACCCGTTGTTCGGACTTAAACTGAAATCCTTGTATCCACGCAATGCCACATAATCGGTACCATAAATATTGTACCCCGACATACCCGAACCACCCACGATAAACCCTTCAAATGGCGATTTGCGGTATTTATCGTAATATCCGAGAAATCCCATTTCGAATGCAGTCCGCAATACCAGTTTTTCGTTTTTCGAAACCGGATTGAATAATTGTCCCTTCAACAGCCATTTATGATATTCAATCCATTTGAAGCGTTCGTTGTTTGTCATGTCGGGATTAGAAGGGGAATAATCTTTATTGCTAAACCAGGAATAAGGAGGTGTGAGTTTCAGCGAAAGTGAAAAACTCGATCCTCTCCTTGAATATAATGGGTTGTCGATTGAGCTTCTTCCGAAAACCGTTTTTAAACTGAAGTTATTAAAAGTACCATTCACCTGCCCTGTTGAGTCGGCGAGGAAATAGAAATAACTTCCCATGTTCCGGAGGTTGTAGTGTTCAAATGAAACCTCGTGATACATGGTAAAATAGTCATCAGGATAGGATAAACGGTAGCCATAACCGAGTGATAGCGCAGTAGTCTCCCAAATCTGGTCGTTAACGGTATTGTTATCTTCCGAATCGTAATTATACTGGTACTGCGGGTAATAACTACCATAACCATAAGGATCATATCCATAACCCCCTCCATAACCATAACCATAACCGTAACCATAGGGGCTATAACCACCATACCCATAGGGGCTGTAACCACCATAGCTTCCATAACCATAAGGATTATAGGACTGATAATACTTGTTTGCACTGTAATTGATACGTGAATGCGAGAGTGACAACGAGAATGAGTTTGGTTTTTTGCCTCCCAGCCAGGGCTCGATAAATGACAGACTAACGGTCCGGTAGTATTTCCCGCTTGTTTGAAAACGTAGCCCCAGGGTTTGCCCATCCCCGGTTGGCAGTGGCCTCCAGGCTTCTTTATTAAAAATGTTCCGCACCGAAAAGTTGGCAAATTTCAAACCAATTGACCCAACAAACATCCCTGCACCCCAGCCTCCTGACAATTCAATCTGGTCGTTCGCCTTTTCCTGCAATTTATACTCAATATCCACTGTCCCATTTTCCGGATTTGGTTGTACATCGGGGACAATTGCTTCCGGATCGAAATGCCCTAATTGCGCGAGCTCCCTGTATGAACGCATCAGGTTAGATTTGCTGAACAAATCACCCGGGAAAGTATATAATTCGCGCCTTGCAACGTGTTCGTGGGTTTTTGTATTTCCTGATATTCTTACTTCGTTTATGGTTGCCTGTTTCCCTTCTGAAATCCGCATTTCGAAATCGATAGAGTCATTGTGCACATTTACTTCCACCGGATCGAGACTAAAAAACAGATACCCTTTATCAAGATAGAGGTTATTTAATCCTTCATCATTGTCAAAGAGTCTTTTATCCAGAATTTTCTGGTTAAAAACATCGCCTTTTTTTATACCCAGTACATTGCTCAGATATTCAGACGGATAAATTGTATTTCCCACCCAATTGATGTTTCCAAAATAGTACTTGTCTCCTTCGTCAATATCAATATCAATGTTTACGCGGGGTTTGTCTTTTCGCCCAACTACTACCTGGTACACCGAATCCCGTGTAATAATCGCATCACGAAATCCTTTTTCGTTATACTTCTCGATGAGTAATTTCTTGTCGTTTTTATATTCTTCCTGCAAAAATTTCTTGGTTTTAAAGAAATTACGCAATGCTTTTGCATTTGTCTTTTTCATGGCCCGGTCGAGCAAAACGTAACTGAGTTCTTTGTTGCCATGAAAGAAAATATCGTTGACTTTCACTTTTTCCTTTTTATCGACATATATATCGAGAATCAGTGAGTTGGTTTGGGTGGTGTCGTCGCGTTGTACGATATTAACTTCGGTATTCAGGAATCCCTTTTCAAGAAAAATGTTCTTAATAATTCTTTGGGCATTGATCACCTGGTTATCAGTAATCTGGCTTCCTTTTAAAAGAAGTACTTTCTCGGTAATATCATCCTTTTCCGACTTCGAAACCCCCATGAAATTTACCTCGGAAAGCCGCGGACGTTCCTGCAGATAAATTTCAAACCAGATATTCCCATTTACAATTTTTGTGGCCGTAATTTTTACATCTGAAAAGAGTCCCTGTTGCCAGAGTTTTTTAATGGCATTGGTTACAGTTTCTCCCGGAACAGTAATTTCGGCCCCAACTTTTAAACCTGATAACTGGATAAGAACCGATTTATCAAGATACCTGATCCCCGTTACTTCAACACCGGCAATCGTGTATTTTGTCGGACTTGAATAGTAAATTGAAAAATTAGTACTGTCGGCTTCCTGCGAAAAAAGTGCAGGCGACCCCAGTAAAATTATGAAAAACAGAAGAATTAGTCGTTTTTGCATTCTGCACATGTTTTTTACATTGACAACTGTTCGCTGGTTTTGCCAAATCTTCGTTCGCGGCACTGAAAATCTGCTATGGCTTCAAATAAATCTTCCTTTCTGAAATCGGGCCAGAGTTTATCGGTAAAATAAAACTCGGTATAAGCAATTTGCCACAACAGAAAATTGCTGATCCTGTATTCACCGCTGGTACGTATCAACAGTTCCGGATCTGGAATTCCTGCCGTGTTCAGATATTGCCCGAACAGTGTGTCGTTAATCATTTCTGGTTGTAATTTTCCTTCAAGGGCTTCATTTACAATTCGCTTAACGGCTTCTGTAATTTCCCATTTTGAGCTGTAACTCAGGGCAAGAATAAGATTTAAACCGGTGTTTTTACGAAGCATTTCAATACATCCATCCAGCTTCTCCTTGACACCCAAGGGCATTTTAGCAAGATTACCAATGGCTGAAAGCCTGACATTTTTTTCCATCAGTAATTCTGATTCATTTTCGATGGAATGAACCAGAAGTTCCATTAAAGCATCCACCTCTGATTTTGGCCGTTCCCAGTTTTCTGTTGAAAATGCATATAAAGTAAGATGTTTGATACCCGCTTCGCCAGCACCTTCAACAACCGAGCGAACAGCTTCCACACCATTCTCATGACCAAAAATTCTGGCCTTTCCGTGTTTTTCAGCCCATCGCCCATTTCCATCCATTATGATGGCTATATGTTCAGGCATTTTTTGAATATCAAGCTTGTTTTTGATTGAATCCATGGTTAATTTTTACTGTCGTAAGCTGCACAAGCCCTTTTCCCTGTGTATATTTTATAGGTGATATGTAGTCCCAGATAACTTGTCCAATCATTATTGTGCAACGGATCATTATAAATCACCTGTTTTTCACCACCTGTGTTTGTATCTGTTGTAATGTATGCCAGCGGGTCGTCCAGATTATCGAGTTTATCGCTG
Source organism: Prolixibacteraceae bacterium (assembly GCA_029265875.1). Classification (GTDB taxonomy): domain Bacteria; phylum Bacteroidota; class Bacteroidia; order Bacteroidales; family Prolixibacteraceae; genus Draconibacterium. The sequence continues at coordinate 9,568 of JAJUGS010000008.1, read as the reverse complement.
AAAAGTTTTCTCATCTGGTATTCAATGCCAATACCGAGCCGTTGACCAATTGTGTATTTAAACCCGATTCCAAAAGGCAAAGTAGCAGTAACCACTGATTCATCAACAGCAGCATTTCCTTTGTTATGATCAGGATTGAATGATGCGATAAATGCCGGATTGAGCTGGTAACCAAAATAGGCAACCCCCAAACCAAATGTAACATAGGAAGTAAATGGGGTGTTTTTCCCTCCTAATACATATTTCAGATAATTGATTTCGGCCTGAACTGACAAATCCTGAACTGTTTTGGAAAAACCGGTTGCAACATTTTCGATATTGCCTTCTGCTGAAAAATTTCCCATTAATAACATGGCACGCATGGCAACACGCGAGTTGAAATTATACCTGTAATAAGCCCCGAAATTAGGATTGAATTTTCCAAAGGTTTTTGATCCGTCAATATCGCCGAAATATGTTGAAGTGCCTCCCCAAATACCAATATCGGCGGTTCGCTGTGCTTTACCTGAAACAACCATTATTATGGTCACAGACAACAACAATATTTTCTTCATTTTGGTACTCAAAATCGTTGTTTTAAACTTTGTTTCAGGCAATTACAATTCTAAACTTTCTTTATTTATACCAGATTTTTATTCCTTTTAAAACGTTATCAGAATGGCTTTTTTACAAACTTTATCAACAAATTATTCCAACCAAATAACTGATTCACAATAAATTAAAATCAGCTTTTTCTTCTCCGACAACTCTTAAAAGTGGTACAAAAGTAATATAATTCAGAAAATAACATACCCGAATGTTCTTATAAAACCCAAAAGAACCATAAAAATTGTTAAGCAGTCTGATTTTTTAAATGTTCTGTATTTCTGGAACATCCGGCGGTTTTCAGGTTTTGCAGAACACTGTTTTCTGTATTGGAATTGGGATTGTTTACGATTGCTAAACACCGGCAAAATAAACCAGGCGAATAAATCAGTTTCTCCTGTCAATCCCCCACATCAGCTTGCTTCTCAGCGTACTGAAAAAAGTCTGGTCATTCAACTGAAGGGTTTTTACCTTAAAATCCGCCTTCTTCACCTTAATTTCGGTACTGAGTTCAACCGCCACCGATCTGAAATCAAGCGAAGTCAGGTAATGCGAACCTCTGCCTTCCACTTTCAGTTTAATTTCATAATTGTCAGGAACCACAAGAGGCCTGACAGTTAAATTGTGCGGGGCAAGTGGTGTGATTACAAAATTGGCTGAATCGGGTGTTAAAATCGGCCCGCCCACACTTAAAGAATAGGCGGTTGAACCGGTTGGCGTTGCAATAATTAACCCATCGGCCCAGTAATTATTCAGCAATTCATCACCCAAATAAGCACTGATATTGATCATCGACGAAGTATCGGTCTTTAAAACAGTCATTTCATTGAGCGCAAAATTGAAATCGAGGTTTTCATGACCGCGAAAATCAACCTGCAACATTGATCGCTCAAGAACCGAAAACTTATCTTCGAAAATTTGCGAGAGTGCACCGTTTATCTGGTTTTCAGAAATATCGGCCAGAAACCCCAACCTTCCGCTGTTAACACCTACCACCGGAATATCGAAATTGCGGATATGCATAACCGAGTGCAGAAAAGTGCCATCGCCGCCTACGCTGAAGATAAATTTACAATCGGGATCAAAATCGATATGCGAACTGAAAACGGAAGTATGGTAAGCATCGAGTTGCAGTTCTTTTTTTAAAAACTCTTTAAACGGATAAAACAGTTGCAGGCCGATGCTGTTCATTTCGAAAAACCTGAAAAACTCCTGCAAAACAGAAGAAAATTCAGAAGAGACTTTGGTCCCGAAAACTGCAACTTTCATAATTAAAGCTAAAGATTCATGAATTTCATAAACTGCTCAAAGCGGTCTTTATAAAGATCGCTGAGTTCTGAATTATCAAAATAAACGGCTTTCACGGTGTAGTCGTATCTCATAAATGCCGGAATCAGAGCTGAAAGATCATCCTTGTCCAATTTTAAAATCACATCAAGTGTCTGTGTACCGGGTTTCCGGTCCAGAAAAAAACTCAGGATTTTAATATGGTTACTTTCCACAATCTGGCTGATTTCTACCATCGAATAATTGAAAACATTCATTTCAAGCACCACAACCGCACCTATCTCCTGTAATGAAAAAAGTTTGGCAAACCTGCGCGCCAGATCGTACAATGTGATGGCCCCCAGGTAATAATGGTCATCGTCAAGTACAGGCAAAACACTCAGTTTGAGTTTATACATCATAATTGCCACCTCAAAAATGTGCTGAGTCTTGTGCGCATGGCTGGTATCCAACTTATCGAGTTGTGTCTCAATTGCTTTATCTGTAATATTGAGATCATAAATCAGCTTGTCTGACACCAAGCCCAAATACCGGTTTTCGTTTACCACAGGTATATGCGATACCCTGAAAACATCCATCCTGCTCAGCGCTTTTTGACCAATCTCAGCACTGTTTACAGAAGCAATTCCATCCGATAACAATTTTTCCGCAATCAAAATCAAAATATTTTGGGTCATTCATTTTCGCCGAAAGTTGTAACTTGCGGTGCTAAAAATTAACGCGATGACCAGATTAAGTGTAAATATAAATAAAATAGCAACACTGCGAAATTCGCGGGGTGGTAAGATTCCCAGCGTAAAAGAAGCCGCAATAAAATGCCAGGAATTTGGTGCTCAGGGAATTACAGTTCATCCAAGACCCGACGAACGGCATATTACCCGGCACGATGTTTATGAAATCAAACCACTGATTTACACCGAATTTAATATTGAAGGTTACCCAAGTGAAGATTTCCTGAAAATGGTTACCGAAGTAAAACCCCACCAGGTTACACTGGTGCCCGACTCGCACGATCAGCTTACAAGCGATCATGGCTGGGATACCTGGAAACACATGAGTTTTCTGAAAGAAGTGATAGCCCGTTTGCAGGAAAGCGGAATACGCACTTCGATTTTTGTTGACCCCGATGTTGCTGCTATTGAAGGAGCTGCCGAAATAAAAACCGACCGTATTGAATTATATACCGAACCATATGCAAGTTTATACCCCATTGAACGAAATAAAGCCATTGAACCCTTTATTGAAGCTGCAAAAACTGCACAGAAACTGGGACTGGGCGTGAATGCCGGGCATGACCTGAGCCTTGAAAACCTGAATTTCCTTTACAAAAACATACCCAACCTGGAAGAGGTTTCCATTGGCCACGCATTGATTGCAGATGCATTGTACCTGGGACTTGAAACAACAATCAGAAAATATCTCGATTGTTTGAAATAGATTTTCAGTCATCCAGTTTACAGACTTTAGAAACTCAAACTTAAATGGAATTATTTTTCAGGAAGGAAGGCACTGGCTCCCCGGTGGTAATTATCCACGGATTGTACGGTTCGTCGGATAACTGGCTGAGTATTGGCAAACGGCTTTCGGCAAAACACACTGTTTATATGATTGACCAGCGCAACCACGGCCATTCACCTTTTGCCGGCTCCCACACTTTTAACGATATGCGAAACGATCTGGAGGAATTCTTCGACCATCATAAAATTGAAAAAGCCACCATTATTGGTCACTCCATGGGCGGAAAAACAGCCATGTGGTTTGCTGCCGATTTCCCGGAACGGGTTGAAAAACTGGTAATTGCCGATATCGCCCCCAAAAATTATTTGTTACTGGGCGACGAAAGCCAGTTTTACCTGCACCAGAACATTCTTTTAGCGATGCAGGAAATCGATTTCAGCAAAATAAATGCGCGTATTGAAGTGGAAGATTTTCTGGCACAGAAAATTGACGATGCCCGAATCAGGCAGTTTCTGCTGAAAAACCTGGAGAAGGAAAAAGCAAGCCACCACTTTCGCTGGCGGGTAAATGCGCCGGTTTTGTACGACCATCTCGATGAAATTGTCAGCGGTGTTAACAAAACCTGGCTCGACGACCGGATTCCGATTACCAACTACCCGGTGGTTTTTATCCGCGGTTTAAAATCGAACTACATTTTAAAAGAAGATGAAAAAATGATCCGGGAGATTTATCCCGATGCACAGATGATTGATATCCCCGATGCCGGCCACTGGCTTCATGCCGAACAGCCTGAACTTTTCACAAAAGCAGTTTTAACTTGTTGCTAAGAAATTTCAAGACAGGCATTTTGATTTTCGGGCGACGCAAATTCAAAAATTAACGTTTTATATCTTATTAAGACATTCGATATATTCAGCGTTGTGGTATTGCCGATTCTTAACCAGATAATTTTTGGTGGTGTTCCGGCTAATACGGATAAATCATAAAAGTCAGCATCAAAAGTGACAATTATCTATTCATTCTTTCTGGCAAAATCCCATATTTCTGAATCTAAAGAATTTAATAAACCCAGCTGGCTGACATGTTTTGATTCCGGAAAATGTTCGCCTAAATATTTTGTAATTCTAAATGATATATTTTGATCAAAAAGCAATTTCATACCGATATCTGAAGTTTGTGCTCACGCTCAGCCGCATAAGCAAGACATGCTTTGATATCTTCTTTTGATAATTCAGGAAAATCAGCAATAATTTCATCAACTGACATTCCTGTGGCTAACCATCCCAAAATATCATAAACAGTAATTCTTGTATCACGTACACAAGGCTTTCCAAACCGCTTTAAAGGATTAATTTTTATAATTTCATTATATTTCATTTGTATTAATTTTCAACGATCGTTTGCACAATTTTCGCAATAGCCTCTGGATTTCAATCTTCACTAACACCGGAATGGAATAGCCATTTAATCATTTTCGGTTGTTACGATCCTTTGTTTTAATGGCTATTTCATGTTCTAAAAATACAAAATTATCTGAACCTATCGATTATATTTCTCAGTCAGTTCTTTCAGATTTTGCTGTTGTTCAGGTTTTATCTGCTTCCACTCAAAACGCCAGCCCCAGTTACCGGTGGCAGTGCCGGGAATATTCATGCGTGCTTCGGTGCCAAGTTGCAATAAATCCTGCATCGGCAAAACTGCCAGTCGGGCTGTGGATGCCCAAACCATTTCGATAGCTTTCTGTAAAGCCTGTTCTCCTTCGCCCAGATATTTCTTAATCATCTTCCGCTCTTTGGATTTTGCCGAGTTCAACCATCCCAGCGTGGTGTCGTTATCGTGTGTGCCGGTGCAAACCAGAAAGTTGTTTTTGTAATTGTGCGGCAGATTCTCATTTTTTGCATCAGAACCAAAAGCAAACTGCAGCACTTTAATACCCATGAGATGAAAATCATCGCGCAGTTTTTCCACTTCTGGTGTAATTACACCCAAATCCTCGGCAATAAAAGGCAGACTTCCATAGATATACCTGAATTTTGCCAGCAATTCAAATCCTTTTGCCGAAACCCATTTCCCGTTAACAGCTGTTTTTTCGCCTGCCGGAACCGACCAGTAGGATTCCAGTCCCCGGAAATGGTCAATTCTCACCCGGTTAAACATATTCAGGTTGAATTTCAGCCGCGAAATCCACCAGTCAAAATTTCGTTCTTCGAGCCGGGGCCAGTTGTAAACCGGGTTACCCCACAACTGCCCGGTTTTGCTGAAATAATCGGGCGGAACTCCACCCACTTCCGTAGGATTTAAGTTCTCATCGAGGTAAAAAATATCGGTATTGGCCCAAACATCAGCACTGTCGGTTGAAACATACAACGGCACATCGCCGATAATTTCGATGCCTTTTTCGTTGGCATATTCTTTCAGTTTGTGCCACTGGCGGAAAAAAAGCCACTGAAAAAACTTCCAGATGTCGGTTTCAACTTTCAGTTTTACAGCATAATCTTCCATTGCTTCCGGCTTTCTGAACTTGATTTCATCGGGCCAGTTATTCCAAGAAACACCTCCAAAATGCTCCTTCAAAGCCATAAAAAGCGCAAAATCGTTGAGCCACCAGTCGTGTTCATACTGGAAATAAAAATATTCGTTAATAAAAGGCGCTGTATTTTTCTGAAAATTCTGATACGCTTTGCGCAAAACCGGAAGTTTCCATTTTCCGGCAGCTTCAAAATCAGCTTTTTGGGCTGGGAATGCGGGTGCTTTCAGGTCGGCTTTTGTCAGCCAACCCTCTTTTACCAGCAATTCCAAATCAATCAACTGAATATTTCCGGCGAATGCTGAGTAACACTGGTAGGGCGAATTTCCGTAACCAACCTGCCCCAGCGGCAGAATCTGCCATAGTTTTTGCTTCGTTTTAACCAGAAAATCAACAAACTGAAAGGCATTTTTGCCAAGAGTGCCCGTGCCTTCATTGCCCGGCAACGAGGTGATATGCAGTAAAATTCCGCTTTTGCGTTTATTCATTTTTAAATTTTCTTCTGAATTCGGTTAAATGGTTTGCCGTTTCGCGCACAATCCGCTGAACCGCCAGTCCGTGTTGCAAATCGGGGATAAACGAATGTTCATCGTTCCCGGTAAAAAAGCAATAGTGTGCATGAACCATCGACCGCAGCCAGCCGGGAGGAACGTGCCCTGACGGGAAACTGGTAACCGGTTGATAATTGCTGCCAACCACCTGCTTCACCCACTGGTTGCTGCCTTCGGTATAATATTCAAAACATTCTGATTGCTGGGATGAATATCTGATCGCCCCTTTTTCGGCATAAATTTCGAGATGCACCAAATCACCCGAACCCGAACTGATGCGGCTTGCAGCAAGATTTCCCACTGCTCCAGATTTTGGGTCGAACAACGAAAGCGAACTAAACAAATCGGAACCGGCAGGTACCCCGTCAAAACTTCCACCCTGCAAAGCGCTGGTTATCTGAATTTGCTCGCCCAAAAAGGCCATCAGCAAACTGATTCCGTGTGAACCCAAATCGGCCATGGCACCGCCATCGGGAGCCGGGGTGAGCCGTGTAACCCGTTTTTCGCGATACGATTTTTGCAGGTAGTCGCCGTGGTAATATTTCAGGTCGAAATGAACGGGTCGGCCCAGAACACCTGAATTCCAGAACAGGATTGCCTCACGTACTGCAGAGGTCATCAAATACTGAAAGCCCACCTGGATTTTTACAGAAGAACCGGTTTTTTGCAGCAATTCCTTCATTTTTTTCTCTTCTTCAAAAGAAGAACAAACCGGCTTTTCGAGATAAATCCTTTTTACCGCCGGCATTTGCAGTGCCATTTGGAAATGGCCGAAATGTAATTTGTTCGGCCCCAAAATAAAAACTGTGTCGATGTTTTTATTCTGTGCAAATTCTTCCACGGCTTCGGCTTTTGCAAACCCGAATTTCTGTGCAAATATTTCACGGCTTTCAGCGCTTGCCGACGCCACCGATTCCCTGACAATTTCGGGGACAACCGGGTAGTAATATTTCAGCACATCCATGGAATAAGCGTGTGCACGGGCAATTCCGCCTGCACCCAAAAATCCGACTCTCACTGTCTCCATCATTCTGATATTCAAGTATTCTTATATTCTGACACTCTGATATTCTGATATTTATTCTTTCAAATATTTGTTGAGCCAGTTAAAGAAAACACGCTGCCAGAGAATACCATTCTGGGGTTGCAAAACCCAGTGATTTTCATCGGGGAAATAAAGTAACTGGGCCGGAATACCTCTCATAATGGCAGCATTGAAAGCAGCCATTCCCTGCTCAGCAGGAACACGGTAATCTTTTTCGCCCTGAACAATTAAAATCGGGGTATCCCATTTGTCAACGAATTTATGGGGCGAAAAACTATAGCTGCGCTGTGCGGCTGCGTTGGTTTTATCCCAGTAGGCGCCACCGTAATCCCAGTCAACAAACCACATTTCCTCGGTTGTGTTGTACATGTGTTCGAAGTTGAAAATACCATCGTGTGCAATAAATGCCTTGAACCGTTTATCATGATTCCCGGCCAGGTACATCACCGAAAAACCGCCATAACTGGCGCCCACGGCACCCAGGTGATCTTTGTCAACAAAGGGTTCTTTTGCAACTTCGTCGATAGCTGTCAGCAAATCTTTGATATTTTGTCCACCATAATCTTTTGAAATCTGTTCATTCCATTCCTGACCAAATCCGGGCAAACCACGGCGGTTTGGCGCAACAATAATATAGTTGTTAGCGGCCATCATCTGAAAATTCCAGCGGTATGACCAAAACTGGCTCACGGTGTTTTGTGGCCCGCCACCATTGTATAGCAATGCCGGGTATTTCTTTGCCGGGTCGAAATGTGGTGGGTAAATTACCCACACCAGCATTTGTTTGCCATCGGTTGTGGGAATCCAGCGTTCTTCCACTTTTCCGAAAGTAAGCTGGTCCAGAATTCCTTTATTCACCTGGGTTAGCGGTGTATCTTTTCCGGTTATTGCATCCACCACAAAAATCTCAGCGGGGTTTGACATTGAAACTTTTTCAGCCACCAGTTTATCGCCGGCCACGGCAACATTCTGGTAGTCATGCACGCCTTCTGTAAGGCGGGCAATTGAACCATCCGCAAGGTCGAGCCTGAAAATTTCATCCGTCCCCTGCGCGTTGCTGATAAACCAGATTGATTTGGCATCGGCGCTCCATTTCAGTCCGGCGGCATTGTTATCAAAACTTTCGGTGTAATCTTTCTTCTCTCCGGTTTCGAGGTTGGCAACAAAAAGGCGGATTTTATCGGCTTCGTAGCCATCGCGCTCCATACTTTCCCAGGCAATGTATTTACCATCGGGCGAAAAAACAGGGTTTTGGTCGTAGCCCATCATCCCCGACGTCAGGTTCTTGGTTTTTCCTGTTTCGGTATCGTACAGATAAATATCGGTATTGGTTGAAATGGCGTATTCTTTTCCGGTTTTCTTTTTGCAGGTGTAGGCAATGGTTTTCCCGTCGGCGCTCCAGGCAATCTGCTCGGTGCCGCCGTGTGGTTTGTTGGGCGAATCAAAACGTTCGCCTTCCATAATATCTTTTCCGGTTGTAATTTTTGCATCAGAATAGTCAGCCACAAAAATATGATTGTAGGTATAATCGTGCCAGGCATCCCAATGGCGGTACATGATATCGGTTTCAAGCCGTGCATTGGCTTTTGGCAAATCGGGAAACAGATCGTGAATGTCTTTGTCGAGTTTTACGGTTTTCAGGAAATAGATTTTTGAAAGACCGGGCGCATAATCGAAACCAAAAATGCCGCCTTCAACATCCGTGATTTGCTTTTTACCGCTACCGTCGGGGTTCATTTCCCACATTTGCGAACTGCCCGAAACCGACGAGAGGTAAGCAATCTTTTTCCCATCCGGGCGCCATTTTACTTCGGCTTCGTTTTCAGGTGTATTTGTCAGGTTTACAGGTTCGCCACCTTCAACCGGCACTGCATAAATATCACGAAATGACTTGTTTTTTTCCATGTTCACCCAGGTAACTGTGTAAACCACGGTTTTTCCATCGGGCGAAACCTGCGTACCACCAACCCGGCCAAACGACCACAAAACTTCGGGCGTCATAATATCGGAACTGAGTTTTGGTGTTTCGGGAAGGTAGTTTTCAGCAACAGGTGATTTTTCTTTCTGAGTGCAGCTTATCACGGCCACAGACATCACCAACAACAGGAATTTCTT
>JAJUGS010000060.1 GCA_029265875.1 Prolixibacteraceae bacterium | reverse complement strand
TTTTGTTTTTTTTGTTTTTCTATTACGTCTCCCCCCCCACAACCAACACACCACCACACCCACTTCCCCGGTGCTGGGGGGGGGCCCCCCCCCCCCCCCCCCCCCCACCCCTCTCTAATAAACTGATAAATTTGTCATTGCGGGCGTAGAGAAGCAATCCTGAACTTTAGACGCTGAATCTGTCCATTTATAATACGAAGAGGTTGCCAATTGTAGCAACCTCTTCTTTTATCATTTTAAGCTCAATTTCCTATTTCAACCCGCGTTTAACGAGCAGCGGTTCAATCGACGGGTCTTTGCCTCTGAATTTGCGGTAAACATCCATTCCTTCGGCTGCTCCCGATTTGGCGAGCAGTTCCCTGAATTTAGCCGCCAGTTCAGGATTGAAAAGGTCGCCCGATTCTTTGAAGGCATTGAAAGCATCGGTGTCGAGAACGGCAGCCCACAGGTAAACGTAGTACCCGGCTGAGTATCCGCCGGCAAAAGTATGCTGAAAATATGTACTCCGGTAGCGCGGGATAAACTCAGGAATCAACCCGATTTTGTCCATCGAAGCTTTCTCAAAAGCACGAATATCTGAGATTTCCGGGTTGGGTGTTGTATGATAATCCATATCGAGAATAGAAGCTGCCACATATTCTCCGGTAAGGAAACCCTGGTTGAAAGTGCCGCTTTTTTCGAGTTTTTCAATCAACGCATCCGGAATCACTTCACCAGTCTGGTAATGTTTGGCATACACTTTCATTACTTCAGGTTCAGCAGCCCAGTTTTCCATGATTTGCGATGGCAGTTCCACAAAATCGCGTGGTACGCTGCGGGCAGTGCGGTCGTACAAACCATCGGCAAACAGTCCGTGCAAAGCATGACCAAACTCGTGAAAGAAAGTTGAAACCTCATCGAAACTGAGCAAAGCAGGTGTTTCGCCGGCAGGGCGTGTAAAATTCATCACAATACTTCCGATTGTTGGCACACGTTCGCCATTGCGGTAAGTAGCACTGCGGAAGGCGGTTGACCACGCTCCCACCCTTTTGCCATCACGCGGGTGAAAATCCATGTACAAAACTCCCAGAAATGAACCATCGGCTTCCTGCACTTCGTAGGCTTCTGCTTCGGGATGGTAGGTCGGCAGGTCATCGCGTTTTACAAATTTCAGACCGTATAACTTTTCAACCACATAAAAAACGCCGTTTTTGGCATTTTCAAGACTGAAATACGGTTTCACCTCATTCTCATCGAGGTTGAATTTCTGCAGTTTCAGTTTTTCGTTGTAGTACCACCAATCCCACGAAGCCAGTTTAAACTTGCCGCCTTCTTTGTCGATAATTGCCTGCATTTCTTTTACATCCTGTTTGGCCATTTTCAAAGCAGGTTCCCAGATTTTTAACAGAAAATCATAAACAGCCTGCGGGGTTTTTGCCATGTTAATGTCAATCTGGTATTCGGCAAAATTGTTGAAACCAAGGAGTTTTGCCTTGTCATCGCGCAGTTTTACAATTTTTTTGATGATTTCCTTGTTATCAAATTCATTGTCGTTGTCGCAACGCATAAAATAGCCACGATACAGTTTTTCGCGAAGGTCGCGGTTTTGTGCATAAGTTAAAAATGGTAACATGCTGGGTTTTGCCAGGGTGAAAACCCATTTTCCGGAGTCGCCGGTCTTCTGCGCATCCATTGCAGCACGGGCAATCACATCAGCCGGAAGACCTGCCAAATCAGACTCCTTATCAACCACCAGTTTAAAATTTTTGTTGGTTTCGGCCAGCAGGTTTTCGCCAAATTTCAGGCTGAGCTTCGATAATTCAGTGTTAATCGATTTGAGTTTTTCCTGATTTTCAGGAGTAAGGTTAGCCCCATTTCGCACAAAATCCTGGTAGAATTTTTCAACCACGCGGATTTGTTGATCGTCCAGCCCCATTTCATTTCTTTTATCATAAACCGCTTTTATACGTTCGAACAGCTTCGGATTCATCGAAATATTGTCGCGGTGAGCGGTCATCATCGGGGTGATTTCGCGGGCAGCCGCCTGCATTTCATCATTGGTATTCGCACTGTTCAACGGGCCGAAAACACCGTTTACTTTGTCTAATAATGCGCCCGATTTGTCGTAAGCGAGAATGGTATTGTTGAAATCAGGAGCTTCGGCGTTGTTAACGATGGCATCAATTTCGGCCTGCTGCTGTTTTATTCCCTCTTCAATGGCAGGCTTGAAATGCTCAGTTTTAATTAATTCAAATGGTGGCACACCAAAAGGTGTGGTCCACTCGGTAAAAAACGGATTGTCCATATTTGTTGTGGTTTCTTTTTTTTGAGATTTGCACGAGGAGAGAAACAAACCCGCGGCAAATAAAATAATCAGCAGTTTTTTCATGTGATAAAAGTTTTAAAATGTAAGTTCAAACGACGAAAATAAATAATTTAGGTTGTTTAGTGTGTGATAAATATTAGATTTTATAAATGCGTTTACTTCTGAATGACAAATCGGTTTTTAAACACAAAATCACCATCCCTGGTATCCTCCTCTCCTGAAACATTAAATTAATCCCTGTGTTCCAAACTTCGTTTTCCTCTTCTGAAATATCACCTGAAAAAATCGTTACTTTTGGCACCTTAAAACCGAAGAAATTACGACACAATGAACATATCTTATTCGTGGTTAAAAGATTACATCGACATTGACTTGTCGCCCGAAGAAATTGGAAAAATCCTGACCCAGATTGGTCTTGAAGTGGGCGGCATTGAAGAAGTTGAAACCGTGAAAGGTGGCATGAACGGCCTGGTTATCGGCGAAGTGGTTACCTGCGAACCTCACCCGAATTCTGACCACCTGAGCAAAACAACCGTAAATATCGGAACCGGAGAATTGTTGCCGATAGTTTGCGGTGCACCCAACGTGGCCGCCGGACAAAAAGTGGTGGTCGCCACGGTTGGAACCACGATGTATATGGGAAAAGATGAATTCACCATCAAAAAATCAAAAATCAGGGGCGAAATATCTGAAGGGATGATTTGTGCCGAAGACGAAATCGGGATAGGCACCGACCACGCCGGAATTATTGTTTTGCCTGCTGATGCCCGGGTTGGAACACTTGCCAAAGATTATTACAATATTCAGTCGGACTGGTGCATCGAGGTTGACCTTACACCCAACCGCATCGACGCGGCTTCGCACATTGGCGTTGCCCGCGATTTGGCTGCCTACCTTAGAAATTCGATTGAACATGGTTACAAAAAACCTTCGGTGGAAGGTTTTAAAGTGGATAACCACAATCTTGAAATTCCGGTTGAAGTAAAAAATCCGGAAGCTTGTCCCCGTTATTCGGGTGTTACCATTTCGGGAGTTACCATCAAAGAATCTCCCGAGTGGCTGAAACGCCGGCTGAAAACCATTGGCCTGTCGCCTATTAATAACGTGGTTGATGTTACCAATTATGTGTTGTACGAAGTGGGCCAACCGCTCCATGCTTTTGATGCCGATGAAATAAAAGGCGGAAAAGTTATTGTAAGAACTTTAAACAGCGGGACAAAATTTGTGACACTCGATGGCGTTGAACGCTCGCTGAACGAAAACGACCTGATGATTTGCAACACCGATGATGGCATGTGTATCGGTGGTGTTTTTGGCGGGCTCACTTCGGGAGTAAAAGACACAACCACCAATATTTTTCTCGAAAGTGCCTGTTTCGACCCGGTTTTTATCCGCAAAACCGCACGCCGTCATGGTTTGAATACCGATGCTTCTTTCCGTTTTGAACGCGGCACCGACCCGAATGGCGTGATTTACGCACTCAAACGCGCGGCAATGCTCATTAAAGAAGTGGCCGGTGGAACCATTTCTTCTGAAATCGTGGATATTTATCCCGAACCTGTTAATCATTTTAAGGTTGACGTGACTTACCACAACATTAAAAGGTTAATAGGCAAAGACCTAGGCAAAGAAACGATCAAAGAAATTTTAGCCTCTCTCGAAATAAATATCGAAAACGAAACAGAAACCGGACTTTCGTTGCTGGTGCCGCCTTATCGGGTTGACGTTAAACGAGAGGCCGATGTGATAGAGGAAATCCTGAGGATTTACGGTTACAACAATGTGGAAATTCCCACGCAGGTTAACGCATCGTTGCAAACGGCTGAAAAACCCGACCCAAATCATGTTAAAAACCTTGTGGCAGAAATGCTAACGGCTCAGGGGTTCAATGAAATTTGGTCGAACTCGCTTACAAAAGCAGGTTATTACGAAGGGCTGAACCAATACGGCGATTCCCAGACAGTGAAACTGCTCAATCCGCTCAGCGCCGACCTGAACGGGATGCGGCAAACACTGCTTTTTGGCGGGCTCGAATGTGTGGCATTCAACGCCAACCGCCAGAATAAAAACCTGCGGATGTACGAATTCGGGAACTGCTATTTTTATAAAGGAACCGAATTGAAAGACCATCCGGAGAAAAACTACCGCGAGGAAGAACACCTCGGCCTGTTTGTAACCGGGGCAAAAGAAAACGAAAGCTGGAGCGGCAAACAACAACCCACTTCGTTTTTCAGCCTGAAAACTTATGCCGAAAATATTCTGAAACGCCTTGGTTTTGCTATCGGGCAACTACAGGTAAGCGAGGCTTCTGATGAACTTTTTGCTGAAGGCCTTAGTTACACCAGCAACAATAAAACGCTTGTGAATATTGGTATTGTGGCAAAAAAATGGCTGAAGAAATTCGATATTGACGCGCCGGTTTATTTTGCCGATTTTAACTGGGACAATGTTTTGATCCTTCATAAAAAACACAAAGTGCTGTTTGAAGAGTTGCCCAAATTCCCGGCAGTTCGAAGAGATTTGGCGCTTTTAATCGACAAATCGGTAAAATTCAGCAAAATAAGAGAGTTGGCTTATTACACCGACCGTAAAATTCTGCGCGAAGTTGACCTGTTTGATGTTTATGAAGGAAAAGGAGTTCCGGATGGCAAAAAATCGTATGCGGTGAGCTTTATCCTGCGCGACGACAAAGCCACGCTCAACGACAAACAGATTGAGAAAACCATGCAAAAGCTGATAGAAACCTACAAAAGAGAGCTTGGCGCTGAACTTCGATAGTTGTTTTATCGTTTAAACAAAAAAAGCAATATGACCAGCGCGACAAAAAATATTATTATCGATGAACTGAAGGATTTGCCGGATGAATTTGCCAACGAAATTCTTGATTTTATCAGGTTCAAGAAAATAAAAAGAAGCGCTGAAAAAATTGAAACACATTTAGCAAGCGAAGCAACTTTGGCAAAAGACTGGATGAATCCTGCAGAAAATGAGGCATGGAAAGATTTGTAAAAGGCGATGTTGTTGTGGTTCTTTTTCCTTTCTCCGATTTGTCAGAAGCAAAGAAAAGACCGGCACTCGTTCTCGCCGATTTGTTGGGAAACGATATCATACTTTGCCAGATAACAAGTCAATTTTCTGACGATAATTATGCAATACCTTTAAATCAAGGCGATTTTGCTAATGGTTCGCTCAATAAAGAAAGTAATATCAGACCCAACAGAATTTTCACTGCTGATAGAAATATTATTAGCAGAAAAATCGGTCATTTAAAGTCTGAAAAATATGTTGTTGTTACCGAATCAATCTCAAAACTAATCAGGTTATAATAATTCGGCTAAGTTAAAACAACATGCAAAATCACCTGAAAGGAATTATCTATGCAGCTATCACTGCCCTTTTCTGGGGTGTTTTGGCTATCGTATTAAAAATAATCGACGACAAAGTTGAGCCCATCACCATTGTATGGTTCAGGTTTTTATTGGCATTTCTGATGCTGGCAGGCTGGCAGGCAGTAAAAAATCCGCGGTCGTTTGGTGTTCTGATTCGCCCACCGGTTTTGCTGGTTATCGCCACACTCGCACTTACCTGGAACTACATCGGGTTTATGATGGGAATTCATTACACCACGCCCAGCAATGCCCAGCTTTTTATACAAACAGGGCCTATTTTGCTGGCGGTCGCAGGAATCGCATTTTTCAAAGAAAAAATCAGCCGTCTGCAAGTTATTGGTTTTATCATCGCACTCCTCGGAATGGCATTTTTCTACCGCGACCAGTTGATTGCCTTTTTCGATGTTCAGCAAAAATATAACCTGGGCGTAATTCATCTTTTGATAGCGGCAATTGCCTGGGCGTTATACGCCGTATTGCAGAAAAAACTGGTATTAAAAATCGATGTTCAGCGTCTGAACCTTTTTATTTTTGGTTTGCCAGTGCTTATTCTTTTACCGTTTGTAAAATTTGCCACGTTACAACATCTCGACCTGGTAACGTGGCTGCTGCTTTTGTTTGGCGGAATCAACACATTACTTTCGTACACAACGCTTTCGAAAGCGCTGCAACTCATTGAAGCCAGCAAAGTAAGTATCATCATTATTATGAACCCGATTATCACATTTATTACGATGGGAATTCTCACCCAATTGAATGTAAAATGGATTGGTCACGAAAGGTTTTCGGTGTTTTCAATCATCGGTGGGTTTCTGGTTTTATCGGGTGCAGTTTTGGTAGCTAAAAAGCAAAAACAACGCTGAAGTTTGTATCTTTCAGGTCAGATTTTAAACTGGCAACCATGAAACTGAAAATAACTGTTTTTGACAATTTTCCTCAACTACTCAATCACCCATTCACTCATTTACTACTTGTTATCCTGCTCCTCGCCTCCTGCCAACCGGAACAACCCAAAATCATCACGGTAACCGGCGAAATTCCTGCTTCGGCCATTGGGAAAACCCTTCACCACGAACATTTGCTGGTTGATTTTATTGGTGCCGACAGCACGGGTTACCACCGCTGGAACCGCGACAGTGTTATCGAAAAAGTGCTCCCCTATTTACTCGAAATCAAAGCGCTTGGATACAAAACCCTGGTTGAATGCACCCCCGCATATCTTGGCCGCGACCCGCTCTTGCTGAAACAACTTTCTGAAAAATCAGGAATACAGATTCTTACAAACACCGGTTATTACAGTGCTGTGGGAGGAAAATTCATTCCAAAACATGGTTTTGAAGAAACCGCCCAACAATTGGCTGACCGCTGGATTGCCGAAGCTAAAAAAGGAATTGAAGGAACCGGCATTTATCCCGGTTTTATCAAAATTGCGGTGGAACGCGCTCCACTGCAGGAAATTAACCGGAAAGTGGTGGAAGCTGCCTGCATTGCGCACAAAACTACCGGATTAACCATCATGTCGCACACAGGCCTTGCCGTTCCGGCTTACCAGGAAATCGAAATTCTAAAACAGTACGGCGTTCATCCGTCGGCATTTATTTGGACACATGCCAACAATGAAACAGACTGGAAAAAAATCGTTGACGCAGCTAAAATGGGTGTTTGGATCGCCTTTGATAAATTCGAAGAAAAGGAGACCGAAAATTTTTCGGAGTTTGCCGTGCTGATGAAAAAGGAAGGTGTGCTGAACCGGCTGCTTTTTTCGCACGATGCCGGCTGGTACGACCCGATGAAACCCGGCGGCGGCACTTTCAGGGATTTCACCGCAATAGATAAATACCTGATTCCTGCTCTCAGAGAAAAAGGGTTTTCGGAAGAAGAAATCAGGCAGATTTTTGAAAAGAACCCGGCAGAAGCGTTTGCAGTTAAAATCAGGCTGGCAGAATAAACCTATTCAAACTTAAAATCGACAAGAATAATTTCCGATTTTCCGGTAGTTTTTACGGGTGGCCCCCACAAACGCAATCCGCTGGTAACAAAAAAATGGGTGTTTGCCTTCTGTTTGTAACCCCATCCAAGTTCGTACATACTTTTTATAATGAAGTTAAACGGGAACAATTGCCCGTTGTGTGTGTGCCCCGAAAACTGTGCATTAACAGCAGTTTTGCTTACTTCTTCAAGTTGCGTTGGCCGGTGGTCGAGCATGATAATTGGTAAATCGGGGATGCTGTCGCCCAAAATTTCTGCTATTGGTTTTCGTTTTCCGAAATGTTCGTCGTAGCGGCCGGCCACAATAAAACTTTCGCCAATTTGGGTGATCGTATCATTCAGCAAAACAATTCCTGCCTGTCTGAAAAAAGTACCATCATTGTGGCCACGGTAGAATTCATGGTTTCCTAATACTCCGAAAACGCCAAATTGTGGTTTTATCTGCCTGAACAAACCGGTTATTTTCTCCAGTTCCGGATGAATGTTTTTATCGTCAACAATATCGCCGCCGTACAACATCAAATCGGGATGCAGACTATTCACTTTCCTGACATATTTTTCGACAAAAGAAACCGGGACGCCTGAATGAATATGAAAATCGGCAATAAATGCCACACGCAGTTTATCAAGGGTTGATTTCCTTTTGGGCACCGTCACTGCATAATGCGAAACCTGCATATAATTCATATTGATGACACCCCCAATCACCACAAGTGCGGCAAACACAAATATTCCGGTCAGTGCATAAAATTTGTAATCAAAGGTTCGCCTTAATTCCAGTGGAACCCACTGCGGAAAATAATTAACCAGTAAAAACAGGTCGTAAACCAGAACTGCCAAAAAAACATACAAAAAGAATGGCAGCAAATAACCTGAAATGTGACCCAAAATTTTTTGAAACAGGTTATTGGCCGAAGTCATAAAAAATCCGGATAACGGAATCATGAGAAAAAGAACCAGAAAAATAACCGTGAACAGAATTTTATATCCCGGTATGATAAAAAGCCGGTTGATTCGCAGGTACAGGTAGGTACCCGGCACCAGTAACGTTAACAGGATAAATAATCGGAACATTGTTTCTGAAATTTTCTGTGGCAAAAAAAATACAACTGTCAAATTCAACACATAAGTACCTGAAAAATTGCATTGATTACAAAATCCTTAAAAAAACAAAAGCCCTCCATCGCAACGATGAAAGGCTTTTGTGGGGAGTGATGGATTCGAACCACCGAAGGCGTTGCCAATAGATTTACAGTCTACCCCATTTGGCCACTCTGGTAACTCCCCAAATATTTTATAAAAGAGCCGAATCTCAGATTCGAACTGAGGACCCCGAGATTACAAATCACGTGCTCTGGCCAACTGAGCTAATCCGGCTTATTTATATTTCAGTTTTTTTAAGAACGATGCTGTTTTTCTTTTTCAGCGCGGCAAAGGAAAGCAATAATTTTTACTTGTGCAACACTTTTTTTTCAAAATTTTCACTTCTCCTTTTTACAAAAAAAGTGGGTAAGCTACCTGCGTCGCACCGCTACAACCGCCTACCCTTGCTGCCTTCCGACCCTGGGGGATTTCAGCAGGAGCTGGTCGCGCAGGACTTACCCGGCGCAAAAGTAGAAATTTTTGGTTTACCTCCAAATAAAAAATGTACACCCCGTAATTTTCGGTTGAAATCGTTAACCTATACCACTGAATAACCGGGAAATAAAAAACCCTGTGGAAATAAAAACCCGGAATGTCAATAAAAAATAGCGTTATATTTGTCGTAATTCGAACTTAAAATCAACATTTATGGAAGAAAAAACTGTTTCAATCTGGAAATCAACCTTGATTACCGGTGTTTACATCGCCGTTGTATTGATCCTTTTATCGGTTGTTTTTTATGTTACCGGTAATCCGTTTTCAAAAGTCAGCCAGTATTTAACCTACCCCATATTTATCGGGGGTGTGATACTTGCCCAGATAACCTATAAAAAGGCACTTGGCGGAACACTTACCTATGGGCAGGCGGTTGCATCGGGTGTTCTGGCTCTTGTTTTTGCTTCTTTAATTTCGGGCATTTATTCATTTGTATTGTTCAAATTTATCGATCCTTCGTTACAGGAACAGCTTAAAATTTTCACAGAAGAACAAATTATTAAACAGGGAAGAGTGCCGGAAGAACAGCTCGAAATGGCTGTAAACATGGCTACTAAATTTCAGACTCCATTTATGATGCTGGTAATGAGTATTGTTGGCGGAGCATTCATGGGTTTGATTATTTCATTAATAACCGCCATCTTTACCAAAAAGAACCCAACCGACGAGGTTCCTTTATAAACAATTAATTTTTATATGGATATTTCCGTAGTTGTGCCCCTTTTTAACGAGGAAGAATCGTTACCTGAGCTGGTTGCCTGGATTGAAAAAGTAATGGCTGAAAACAATTTCAGTTATGAAATCGTCATGGTTGACGATGGCAGCAAAGACAACTCGTGGCAGGTGATTGAAAATCTTCAAAACAAAAATTCAAATATCAAAGGGATAAAATTCAGGCGCAACTACGGAAAATCTGCTGCGCTTTTCTGTGGCTTCGAAGTAGCCCAGGGTGATGTGGTGATTACCATGGACGCCGATTTGCAGGACAGCCCCGACGAAATTCCCGGACTATATTCAATGATTAAAAACGACGGCTTCGATCTTGTTTCGGGGTGGAAGAAAAAGCGTCACGACCCGGTGCTGACCAAAAATCTGCCCAGTAAACTGTACAACTGGACCGTTCGCCGGATGAGCGGGATTAAATTGCACGACATGAACTGCGGGTTGAAAGCCTACCGCAAAAATGTAGTGAAAAGCATCGAAGTGTATGGCGAAATGCACCGTTACATCCCGGTTTTGGCAAAATGGGCCGGGTTTAAAAATATTGGCGAAAAGGTGGTGAAACACAGCGAGCGCAAATACGGGGTCACCAAGTTTGGCATCGAACGTTTTGTCCGCGGCCCGCTCGATTTGTTATCTGTCATGTTTATTTCGAGGTTCGTAAAACGTCCGATGCACTTCTTCGGCATACTCGGAATCATCATGATGTTCATCGGATTCCTGGCTTCGCTTTGGCTGGGAATTCAAAAAATCATTCAGCTGAAACACGGAATTGTTGGCCATTTGCTAACCAACAGCCCCTATTTTTATATCGCGCTCACATCCATAATTATTGGTGCACAATTTTTCCTGGCTGGATTTCTGGGTGAACTTATTTCGCGGAGTGCCACCGAACGCAATAATTACCAGATTGAAAAACGAACTTTCAATTAACACAATCTTTTATAATGAATACTGAACAGGAAATTCAATTCAGAAAAAGAAGAGAGTTGGGAACCATTTTTTCCGACTCATTTTTGTTTTTAAAACAGGAAATCAAGCCCATTTCAAAACTGGTTTCGGTTTATGTTTTACCTTTTATTATTTTGTACGCCATTGTTCAGGTTTATCTGCAAAAGAATATTCTGGGGAAAATCGATCTTTCTGACACTGAAAACCTGATGGCCAACATTGGGCCGGTTTACCTGAATATCCTGATATTTTCGTTATTCGGATTGTTTGTTCAAGCCTTGCTGATTGCCACTTTTTATACTTACATTGATTTGTATATCAAAAAAGGGAAAGGCAATTTTGATATCAGCGAAGTTTCGAACCAGCTATTCAGCAACGGACTGCTGACAATCGCGCTCAGCCTGTTGATTTTTGTGATCGTGGTCTTCGGAATTATTCTCTGTATTTTACCGGGCATCTATTTTGCCGTGACGCTTTCGCCGGCATTTTTTATCCTTTTGTTCGAACGACAGGGAATCGGCAATGCAATTACCCGTTCGGCATACCTTGCTAACCGGCAGTGGTTAGCCACATTCGCCATTAATATTATCGGGTTGATCATCATTTGGGTTGTGAGCCTGATCATTTCATTTCCGTCAATGATTGCCGGATTTACTTTTACCGTTATGGGCCAGGCACAAACACCACTTGAATATCCGACCTGGTTTTGGGTGCTTTCGGTTTTTTCAACGGTTGTAACTTCGGTTTTGTATGTAATACCCTACACTTTTCTGGCGATGCAGTATTTTAACCTCGATGAACTAACAAAACCTGAGTTGCCTTCGAACAAGATTTAAAACCTGAAATTTTCGGCTGTATTTATTTCACCGGTTGCCAACCAGAATTCCTCCATCAGTGATTTCATGATTTCGCTGACCGGAAGAATATCGTTAATAACCGATGAAATCTGGCCAATTTCCAATTCCCCGTTTTCGAGGTCGCCTTCAAACATTCCTTTTTTTGCCCTGCCTTTTCCGAGCAGCAGTTTCAATTCTTCTGCATCTGCACCGCGCATTTCGGCCTCCTGCACTTGATCAAAAAAGCTGTTTTTGATTAACCTCACCGGAGCCAGTTTTTTCAAAGCGAGCATTGTACCGCCTTCTTTCAGGGTACAGACCAGTTTTTTGAAATCGGGGTGTGCCGAAGATTCTGCTGAAATGGCAAACCGGGAACCAATTTGTACACCTTCGGCACCCAAAACCATGGTTGCCAGCATTCCCCTGCCTGTGGCAATACCACCCGCTGCCATCAACGGCAAGCCAGTTGCTTTCCGTACCGAAGGAATCAGCGTCAGCGTGGTTGTTTCTTCGCGGCCATTGTGCCCGCCCGCTTCGAAACCTTCAGCAACAATCGCATCAACACCGGCAGCCTCGCACTTCTCGGCAAAAACTGCGCTCGACACAACATGCGCCACTTTTATTCCGGCATCTTTCAGCCTGCCTGTCAATAATTTCGGGCTGCCGGCGGAAGTAAAAACTACCGGCACTTTTAACCGGATGATAATTTCAACAATTTTTTCCAGCTCAGGATAAAAAAGCGGGATGTTCACCCCGAAAGGTTTTTCGGTGGCATTCAGGGTTTTAACGATGTGTTCTTCCAGTGTTACCGGGTGCATGGAGCCGACCCCAATAAGACCAAGACCGCCTGCATTACTGACTGCCGAAACCAGCTTCCAGCCCGAGCACCAAACCATTCCACCCTGAATTACAGGATATTGAATGCCAAATAAACTACAGATTCTGTTCATTTTTGCGGATAAAAAATTTACTCGGGAATTTCAATGTTTTCAGTGAGCAGCGAAACAAGTTCCTCCCTCGAAATATCTTTTCTGATTTCACCATCTTTTGCAAACGAAACAGCCCCTCTTTGTTCAGAAACAATAATACAGATGGCATCACTGATTTCGGTAATCCCGATGGCTGCGCGATGTCGTAACCCGAATTCCTCGTCAATTTCACGTTGTGTAAGTGGTAAAATACAACCCGCGGCGGCAATCCGGTTTCCTTTTATAATTACTGCGCCATCGTGCAAGGGTGTATTTTTAAAGAAAATGGTCCGTATCAGCGAAGATGAAATTTTTGCATTTAGTTTTTCGCCTGTATTAACCTGTTCGTTCAATTCAGTTTTTAAAGTAATAACAATCAGTGCACCGGTTTTCGACCTTGCCATCGACATGCAGGCATCGGCCAGAATATCGATTTGTTCCTGGCTGAAAGTTTTCTTTTTGTTGGTTCCCAGTATTTTATCGAGTGCAAAAACCCGGTTCAGGTTATAGTGCGTTCCAACATATACAAGAAACCGGCGTATTTCGGGATGAAAAACGATGATCAATGCGATAAAACCCACCCCGATAAACTGGCTCATAATCGATTCCATCAGTTCCATTTTCAGGAACCGGATAATCACCCAAAAAATATAAATCGAAAAAAGCCCGATAACAATGTTAAATGCAACCGTTCCCTTTACAAGGCGGTACAACTGGTAAAGCAAAAATGCCACCAGCAGAATATCGAGCAAATCGAGGAAGCGTATAGTAATAAAAGCCGTCATTTACTGATAGTTGCCTTAATTTCACAAAATATTTTCACTGCTTCGGCGGCTTCCTTAACATCGTGAACCCGAAGAATGTCGGCTCCACCAAGAAGTGCCATGGTATTAGCCACTGTTGTGCCGTTTAAAGCCGTTTCAGGGGTAATTTCCAGCGCTTTCCAGATCATCGATTTCCGGCTTAACCCCACCATCACCGGCAACTGAAATACTTTAAACGCATCGAGCCGGTTCAGCAAATCGTAATTGTGGTCTAAAGTTTTTCCGAATCCGAATCCCGGATCAAGAACGATGTCTTCAACGCCGAGTTTGGAAAGTTTCTTTACTTTCTCGCTGAAATAATTCGAGACCTCGCGCACAACATCCTTGTATTGCGGATTCTCCTGCATATTCAGCGGCGTTCCCTGGATATGCGAAAGGATATAGGGCATTTTTAACCGGGCTACGGTTTCAAACATTTTCGAGTCGAGTGACCCGCCCGAAATGTCGTTAATGATGACCGGGCCGATTTCGTCAATTACCCGAACTGCCACCCAAGAGCGGAAGGTATCGATGGAAACAGGTATTTCAGGAAAATTTTTCCGGATTGCCGTTGCAGCCGGGAGCAGTCTTTCGAGTTCAACTTTTGTTGAAATCATGGATGATCCGGGGCGGGTTGAAATACCTCCCAAATCAATGATGGTTGCGCCATCGGTAATCATTTTCTCCACATGGTTCAGCAAAACAGCCTCGTCCGTAAATTTCCCACCGTCATAAAAAGAATCAGGTGTAACATTTACAATCCCCATCACAACCGGAATGGTAAAATCGAGCTGGAAATCACCAACTGTAATTTTATTTTTTCGTTTTAAAAACTTCCCGGTTGACTGGCTTATCAGCATGTGCCTGCGATTTATGTTATTTTTTGAACAAGCACAAATGTAAAACAAAAGCGCTCAGATTCTTCAATTTTTAATACTTTTATGCCTTTCTCAAAAACATTATTACCAAATTTTAAGTTTGATAAAACAATAGCTTCATACTACCGGAATGGAAAAAACAAATCAGCAATATGATCATGTAATGGGGGTCTGCACCGACATTTTCACCCGAAAAATGTCGGATTACGGAACTGCCTGGCGAATTTTAAGGCCTGTTTCAATTACTGACCAGATTTTTATTAAAGCACAGAGAATCAGGACACTCGAAGAAAAAGGCGATACAAAAGTGGGCGAAGGAATCAGGCCTGAGTTTATTGGCATCATCAATTATGCGATCATGGGACTGATCCAGCTTGAACTGGGCACCGCCGATACTGAGTTGCCTGCCGAAGAAACGCTGGCACATTACCACCGTTGGTTTGCCGTGGCCAAAAACCTGATGCAGGCAAAAAACCACGATTATGGCGAAGCCTGGCGGCAAATGCGTGTGAGTTCGTACACCGACCTGATTCTGATGAAACTGAAAAGAGTAAAACAGATTGAAGACAACCAGGGAAAAACCGATATTTCGGAAGGTATTGACGCCAATTACCTCGACATTATTAATTACGCGGTTTTTGCGATGATTAAAATCGATTTTGAAAACCACAAAAAATAACCTGATGAAATATGTAGTGATTATTGCCCGGGTTTTATTGGGACTGACATTTATATTCTCCGGATTTGTAAAAGGAATTGATCCGCTGGGATCGGTTTACAAATTCACCGATTATTATCATGCCATGGGATTGGACTGGCTTACCTGGTCGGCATTCCCACTCGGATTTATATTGCCGTTTGCTGAATTTGCCATCGGAGTCGCGCTGGTTTTTAATGTTTTTATCCGGCTTTTTTCGTGGCTGGCACTGTTGTTTATGGGGTTTTTCCTCCCGCTCACACTCTGGATTGCCCTCAAAAACCCGGTAACAGATTGTGGTTGTTTTGGCGATGCACTTGTAATTACCAATTGGGAAACATTCTACAAAAACATTGTTTTATCGGCGTTTGCCGTGATTGTTTTTGTTTACCGCAAAAACGATAAAATGAATTTGCTGAAAAGCAAAAAAACCGGTTACATCCTTTCAGGTATTACAACAGCCGTTTACGTTTTTCTGGTTTACTGGTCCTATAATCACTTGCCAATCATCGATTTCAGGCCCTTCAAAGCCGGGACCAATATTCCTCAGGCCATGAGTATTCCGGAAGATGCACCGAAAGATGTTTATGAAAATATTTTCTACTACAAAAACAAAAATACAGGCGAGGTTCAGAAGTTTACCGAACAGAATTATCCCTGGCAGGATACACTCAACTGGGAATATGTGAACATGGAATCGAAGCAGGTTCAGAAAGGTTACATTCCACCCATTCATGATTTTACCATTACCACACCTGAAGGAGAAAACATTATCGACTTTTTCCTGTACGACAAAAACTATGTGTTTATCCTTGTTGCCTACAATCTTGAAAAATCGAGCAGGAAACCACAGGAAAAGATTAACAATTTGGCCTTTTGGGCAAAAGACAAAGGCTATTCATTTATCTGCCTCACTTCGACATTGCCTGAAGAAGCGGCTGTTTTTGCCCAGGAAACCGGTGCGCCTTACGACTTTTTCAATTGCGACGAAATAACCCTGAAAACCATTATCCGGTCGAATCCCGGCCTGATGCTTGTTAAAGACGGGACAGTGATAAAACACTGGCATTACAACGACATACCAACACCTGAAGCTTTTGAGCAGGAATTTTTAGCCGCAAACCCCTGAAAATTGTTCATAAATTGAGGTTTGAACAATAAAACTGGGTTGCAAAGGTTTATAATGAAATGAAAATATAGTTATAGCTTTGCATATTCAATTGGTTAAAAATGAAAGACATGAAAAAATTATTTGTTTTAATTCTGGCAATTGCCGCATTGAGCAGTTGTCATAATTACAAAAAAGATGCGCAGAACCTGATGTTGGTAAAAGACAGTCTGGAGCAGGTAACTGCTTACCGCGATTCATCCATCGCATCGATGCTGGGTGATTTTGCAGAGATTCAGGCAAATCTCGATTCCATTAAAAAGGTTGAAAAAATCGTATCTGTTCAGTCGGCAAGTGGCAAAGAATTAAACGCCAGCCAAAAACAGATGATCCTGGAAGATATTGCGCTTTTAAACGACCTATTACAGAGAAACAAAGCACTGACCGCCTCGTTGCAGAAAAAGCTGAAAAATGCCAACCTGAAAATCGGCGATCTCGAAGAAACCATCAAAGGACTGGAACTGATGGTGGCCAACATGGAAGCGCAGGCACACGAGCAAAATATGCAGATTGACAACCTTACACAGGAAGTTAAAAAACTGAATGTGGATATTTCGCAGCTCAACCAGCGAATAAAAACCGTTGAAACCGAAAGTGCCGAAAAATCGCGGACGATCGAATCGCAGACTGTTTCGCTTAATACCGCCTATTATGCATTTGGCACCAACAAAGAGTTAAAAGACAACGGTATTATTGAAAAAAGCGGTGGCGTGATTGGCATGGGAAAAACCGCGGTGATGAAAAAAGATTTCAACAAAGACTATTTTACCCAGATCGATATCAGAAACTTCAACTATTTACGGCTGATGGCCAAGAAAGCAAAATTAGTTACTGTACATCCGGCTGGTTCATTTCACTGGTCAAGCGAAAAAAGAGCCGATACCTTGTTTATCGACAACCCGGCTGAATTCTGGAAAGCATCAAAATATTTAGTAATTGTTACCGATTAGTAAATAATTGGTTTATTTTAAGCGTTGGGGGCACTGGTGAAAACTGGTGCCTCTTTACTTTTTCACCTGTTGCAGCAGCCAGGCCATGTTTTCGCCCAGTGTTTGCATGGTTTGCATTCCCTCTGCATCGTTTACCACTTCTCCCTGATTACGGCCAAACGCAAAATTCCAGTAACTCGAACCGGGAACAATCATCTGGTTGATCAAAAAGAAGTTGTTGATGGTTTCGAATGCGTGCAGTGCCCCTCCCCTTCTGACCGCGATTACGGCTGCCCCGATTTTGCGTTTCAGCGTAAAACCATTGGCCCGTGTAACATACCCGGCCACATCAATCAGTGCTTTTACTTCGGTGGTTACATCGGCAAAATAAACCGGCGAACCGATAATAATTCCATCGGCCTCCACCATTTTTTGCAAACAAAGGTTCAGATGGTCGTTTTTAATATGGCATTTCCCATCCTGAATTTCCCTGCATTTCATACAGGCTGTGCAACCATGAACCGGTTTGTTCCCCAACTGAATCATTTCGGTTTCAATTCCATGGTTCTCCAAAACCTTAAAAACCTCTGTTATGAGAATGGCTGTATTGCCATCCCTGTGCGGACTTCCGTTAAATGCGACTACTTTCATGGTTTTAATAAGTTATTGAGTTATTGAGTAATTGAGTGAATGAGTGAATGAGTGAATGAGTAATAATAAATCTCGTGTTGTATATTCTGTTCATCTGCTATAATCTGAATAACCCCATTTACACAATAACTCAATCACCCATTTACTATTTACTGCCCAAACACATACTGAATAATATTGGCGCCCATTTTCAGTGCCTTTTCGCGAACCTCCGCCGGGTCGTTGTGTACATCGGCATC
>JAJUGS010000044.1 GCA_029265875.1 Prolixibacteraceae bacterium | reverse complement strand
GGCCGTGTTTTTACCGATTCGGCACCGGTGCTGGAACGGGCCTGGGCAAAAAAGGCAGGTTTTGGATGGATTGGCAAAAACAGCAACCTGATTACAACTGACCAGGGAAGTTTCTTTTTTATTGGCGAATTGCTGGTGGATGCTGAACTTCCGTATGATAACCCGAGGATTGTGGCCGACCACTGTGGCAAATGTACCCGTTGCATTGATGCCTGCCCTACAAAAGCCATTGTGGCCGACAAAGTGGTTGATGCCCGGCTTTGCATTTCCTATCAAACCATTGAATTGAAAGGCGATCTCGATAAAAACCTGCAGGGAAAATTTGAAAACCGCGTTTTTGGCTGCGACATTTGCCAGGATGTTTGTCCGTGGAACCTGAAATCGGTACCACACACAGTCCAGGAATTTACTCCGAACGAAAAATTGCTCAACATGTCAGAAAAGGATTGGTTTGAAATGAGTCAGCCGGCATTTGCTGAACTATTCAGAAAATCGGCGGTGAAACGAACCGGTTTTGAGGGGATCAGGCGAAACCTTGCATTTATTCAAACACACCGCGATGAGCAGAGTTTATGAATTTGAAGCCATCCTGGTAAAAGGCCCGCAATTGGGACTGTACGCCGTTTTTCCCTATGATTGCCGGCAGGAATTTGGCATGGGGAATTCTGTGCCGGTGAAAATTAATATCGAAGGTTTTGAAACCGAAATGAACCTCCGGCCTGCCGGAAAGGGGACGCACTGGCTGCAATTCAGGAAAGCAATCACCGATGCCATCGGAAAAACGGAAGGCGATACAGTAAAAATCACGCTGGAGAAAAATGATCATCCGGCTAAAATCAAAGTCCCCGGTTATTTGCAGTGGCTGCTCGAAAACGACTCGGAACTGATGAAACGCTTTGAGAAATCATCTCCTTCGGTAAAAAAATTCTGGGTGGGTTATATCGAAGAAACAAAAAACGAAGACGTTAAAGTAGAGCGCATCAACAATTTTTTCAGGTTTCTGCAAACACATAATTCGGGGTAAATTGTTTTTGTTTTGTCTGTTAATTAATCGCCGGTTTTCAATTCCGGTTGTAACTGTAAAACCATGAAACAACTTCAATTACTGATTAATCTTCTATTAGTTATTGCCATTTATGCCCAGGGGCAGAACCCCGAATCAATAATAGCCGGATTTACCAAAATACCCTCGGAGAAAATCTATGTTCAAACCGATAACGAGCATTACTTCCAGGGCGATACCATTTGGTACAAAGTATATATCACCGACAGCCGCTCGGGGAAACTCATTCCGCAGCCTGAAAATGTTTACATCAGGGTTTTGGATGCAGCCGGTAGCCCGGTTCTCAATGCGTTGTTGTTAAGTTCGGGCGGTCAGGTTGCCGGAAGGTTAGAAATTCCTGAAAATTTAAGGCCCGGAAATTATTTGTTACAGGCTTCTACAAATTATTCTTTTAATTTTTCTCCCGGAACCGCATTTTACCGGCAAATCAGCATTTCGAGGATAAGTGCAAACAGCGCAACCGATGTGGAAAAACCACGCACCGAAAACATGATCGCAGAGGTGAATTTTATGCCCGAGGGTGGCTTGTTGCTCGAAAATGTAACCAACCTGGTGGCCTTTAAGGCCATCAGCAGATTGGGGTACGGAGTAAACGCCAAAGGAACCGTAAAAGACGAAAAAGGCGCGGTGGTTACCAGTTTTACAACCGATTACAAAGGAATGGGGCTTTTCTTTCTCACTCCTCAGCCCGGGAAAAGCTATTTTGCCACCATCGAAGGTTTTCCTGCTTTCAGGTACCCGTTTAAACCGCAGGCAAACGGCGTGAAAATTCAGCTTGTCAATCATACCGCAAAGGAGGTAATTCTGAATATTGCCGGAAATAATAACACACCGGACGGAAAAACCTATTACCTGGCCAACATGTACCGGGGAGAGGTGCTGTTTTACAAGGTTTTCAGCATGGAAGGAATCAGCAAGTTAATGAAGATTGAAAGCAGCCAGTTAAAACCCGGCATCAACCGTCTGGTTTTGCTCGATGACCAGTTTACGCCACTTTCAGAACGCTTGTTGTATTCAAAAGCAGGGGGTGTTAAAATCATTTCTGTTCAGCCTGAAAAAAAAGTTTATGATAAAACCGGAATCGTGAAAATCAAAATTTCTGAAGATACCATCAATGGCGGTTACTCCCATCTTTCGGTGGCGGTTTTGCATGGGCTGTCGGTCCCTGACGGGGGTTTTTCAAAAAATATTATTTCCAATACATTCATCGATACTGAATTAAATGGGTTTGCAGAATCATCGGCTGATTTGTTTACCGATTCTGAAATCAGTTCAGAGGCAAAGCTGCGGCTTTTAATGCTCACCCACGGCTACAGCCGTTATTTCTGGAACACGGCACCAGCCATGGGTGAAGGCCTTCGGTTTAAACCGGAAGCCGGAATCACTTTGCAAGGTGTGGCAAAAAACAAAACCACCGGTCAGCTCCTCAAAAACGGCGAAATAACATTGGCAATCAGGAAAGGTACCGAAATGGCATTTCTCACGCAGAAAACCGATTCGGCAGGAAATTTTTCTTTTCCCGGGCTGCTTTTTTCCGACACTGCTTATGTGTATGTACAGGCAAAAAAGGAAACCGGCAGTTTAAATACCGAAATTTCACTCAGCCCGGTATTTGATCAAATGCCGGAGCCGGGAATTTTTACCGGCTTATTGCGCGAAAAAGTAAAACACAATGCAGCATTAGCCGCTTTAAAATACAATTGGAGCACCCAGGCCGGGAAAAACAAGCCATCCGCCGGATTATCCAGGCAACAGGAAAAAGCACAAGCCACCGACGGTCATTTCAGGTTGTATGACACGCCCGATTTTGTGTTGGATATTACTGAAAACGATGCCATTTCCTACGACAATATCATCGATTACATGACTGGCAAAATACCGGGTGTTGACATAACAGGCAATGAAGTAAAAATAAGGGGCACCGGAACTTTTGCGACTGGTGCCGCCCCTTTATTTTTGATCGATGGCATTCCGGTGGTTCCCAATAAAATATTCGATTTTCCCGATGGAACCATGCCGGAAACAAATGAACTGACGGTAACCACAGATAACGAACAAACAGTAAAGGCAGTAAAAGCTATTCCTTTAAGCGATATTGATAAGGTGGAGGTGCTGAAATCGGCGCAGAATATGTCGGTTTTTGGCACAAAAGGATCGAATGGTGTGATTGCCATTTACACACGGCGAGGGGAGTTGCTGAAAAAGAAAGACCCGGTCAGGGGAATCATGGAATCGAAAATTGCCGGCTATTCAATGTATAAAGAATTTTATGTGCCATCGTTTCATCCGGGTGAAATTTCGGGACCACGGACACTTTTGTATTGGAATCCGCAGGTAGTAACTAAAAATGGAGTTGCCGAGATAAAATTCCCGGTAACCAGCCTTTCGGGCGATTACCGGGTAATTGTGGAGGGTATCTCAAAAGATGGTCAAATTTCTGCAGGAACTGCTGGTTTTACTATTCAATAATCAGGTGCCATTTAAAGCGGATCAAGATACCAGTCTCTTGCTGATTTTCCTCCCGATTCAGCCCATTCCCTGAATCTTGGATAAATTTCTGTGATCGAGATTCTTTCAGGGCTGGGTTTAAATGTTTTTGCGATAAATTCAATACCCCACGGATGATTGTCTTTTGTTCGATAAAATGCGCTGGTTCCTGTCAGTGGGTAAACAAAACCCGACCCTGTTCCCCAATCCCAACTGGCTGGCGATGCATCGTCTTTTGTTTTGAAAAGGCTCATGTTTTCGCTTTTTGTGGGTGGTGCACCAAACGGACGGATTTGTTGGGTGTAATTTTCAGTTCTGAACAAATAAGGTACAAATGCAAAATCTTTAATTGATTTTTCTTTGATTTTCAGTGTAAATTTTACTTCAGTTTTTCCAACTTCCTGGACTTTTCTGAAAAGTATCAACCCATTTGTGACAGCCTCGTCTTTAACAGCCTGGCCGTTTATTTCGGTTATCACATTGTCGAGATAAGAAAGTTTCGTACCATTGGCCTCAAAAAGCTCGTAACCCAGCCCGATTCCCATACCGGCTCCGATGTTTTCAATTTTACAGTAACCCGAAATTTCGGTAATATAATTGCTTTTTCCCCTGACCCAGTATAAAGTGGTTTTCGCAACAAGGTCGTTAAAATCGTAGTCTCCTTTCGAGGGCCAAAGGTCTTCGAAAACTATATAAGTATCGCTCGAATAACCAAGGTTCAAGGCACTTTTTAACTGTCCTGAACCACTGACCGGGATAACTGTTGAAACATCCGGATTGGTGGGATCAGCATCAAACTGGTCAAGCAGAAGATCATGGTCAGCATCGGTACGGTTAAGCACCAGTGCCGACAAATTGGGCAAATTAAAATCAACTTTGGTCTGATTGATGGTAACTTCCATTGCATCGTTGGTTGCCGCAAGATATAATTTGAGTTTTTCTGTTACGTTAGGGATTCTTACCGAGAAATCAGCTTTGCCATCAATAATGGTCAATGCATCCAGCAGTTCGTTGTCACTGTTGCACAACAATACAAGCGTGTTGTCAAGTTTTTTGGATACCGAACTGCCTGATTGAATGGTTACATGAATCTGGTGCCTTTTAATGGTTGTCCAGTTAAAATCCAGGGGAACCTTGCCAACAAAACTTGGCCCCTCTTCATTTGGCTGGATTTCGTCGATTTTATCCGCCAGACATCCGGATAAACCGAACAGAACCAGGATAATTACAAGTGCTTTCATGATCCCCAATTTTTAAATCCAATTTCAGTCGAAAAGTACGGTGAAAAGCGGGAATAAAATATATAACTACCTGAATTGCAGCAATCAGGAAGAGAAAAATCAGCAAAATGCACCGTTC
Organism: Prolixibacteraceae bacterium; assembly: GCA_029265875.1. GTDB lineage: Bacteria > Bacteroidota > Bacteroidia > Bacteroidales > Prolixibacteraceae > Draconibacterium. The sequence goes on along the minus strand of JAJUGS010000044.1, from coordinate 15,959 downwards.
ATCTAAGCATTTTGGAAGGCGTTTCTCAGCAATTTGGAAGTTTGGGCCCGAAATGGCCGGAAATGATGATTTTAATGATTTGTAAATGTGCTGAAATAGAAGAATTTAATTTTGAATTCTTATTCTTGTAAATCAACGATAAAATGTGTTTTTTGAATTTTTACAAGTTGATTTTTTTTATTCCAGCGCCTGGCTGATATCGGCAATCAGGTCACCAGCATTTTCAATTCCCACCGAAAGACGCAACATCGTTTCCCTGATTCCTGCCTCCTTTCTTTCTGTTTCTGAAAACTCGCAATAAATGGTAGAGTATGGATGGATAATCAGCGATTTATTGTCGTTCAGATTGGTCGCCCTGCGGATAATTTGCAGTTTGTTCATGAAGGCAAAACAGGCCTCTTTGGTTTCCAGGTCAAACGACAGGATGGTTCCGGGAATGCCCCGGTACTGTTTTTGGGCCAGCAGGTATTGAGCATGATTTTCAAGCCCGGGATAATCAACTCTTTTAACCTTTTTGTGCGTCAGCAGGAATTCCCCAAGCGCCAGGCAATTTTCAAAACACCGCTGCACCCTGATTTCAAGGATGTCAATTCCCTGAATCATGAGTTTGGCAGTCTGGGAGGTCATGCTGGTACCGGTATTCCGGTAAATATTTTTCCGAAGCCGGGCGATAAAGGCACCTTTGCCAAATTTTGAGCTGTATTCTGATACACAGGGATTTATTTGCCAGTCGTAGTTGCCGTGATCGATAATAATACCCCCAAAAGCGGTTGCCCCGCCCGACAAATATTTGGTAGCCGACAAAACCTCAATATTGACGCCCTGTTTGCCGGCTTCAAATACATTGGGAGGCGTCATGGTACTGTCGCAAATCAGCAAAATATTGTGTTTTTTGGAAATAGACGAAAGCATTTCAATGTCAGCAAGGTGGAGTTGCGGATTGGTGATGGTTTCGAAATAGATCGCCCTTGTGTTTTTATCGATCAGTTTTTCGGTTTCTTCCGGAGAAACTAAGTCTGAAAACCGCACTTCGATTCCCAGGTCGGCAAAGGTTTGGGAAAACAATGCATAGGTGTGGCCAAAAAGCTGGTTCCCCGAAATAAAGTTTTCACCCGCTTTACAAACCGAAAGCATTGTGTTGGTAATGGCTGCCATTCCCGAAGAGACTGCCAGGACCCCAAAACTGCCGGTCAGTGTCCTGATTTTTGTTTCAAGGTATTCAACTGTCGGGTTTGATGTGCGTGAGTAAACATGGGCAATGTACTCACCTTTAAAATTGGCTTCAATTTGTTCTGCCGAGTCAAATTCAAAGGCGACCGTTTCGTAAACCGGCATCTGAAGTGCCCTGTGCGGATCGGCTTTCGGGTAGGGAATGTTTAATGCCAATGTTGTAAAACCTTTTTTGTTCATGCCCGGATTTTTAAATTGTTTTATCTGTCTGCAAAATTGTGATTGTTTTCGGGCGAAACAAGGTTTTTTACAAAAAAATGGCCTTACTTAGCACACAAGTGTTTAAATTCGCGCCCAAAAACCTTACCCGATGAAGCGGCTCCTTAAAAGTGTTTTCCTTTTTGTTTTTCTTTTTGTTACAACTGTTTGCCTTGATGCGCAGAACATAAACTTATATACCGATGCAAATGGCCAGTTAAACTACTCGCAACTCGATAACTGGTATGCACGCAAATTAAAGGAGTCGGTAATTCTGAGCGGAGAAACCATTGAATTGTATGGGGTTGGAAAGGTTAGCCCGAATGCCGATTTTACCGATATGAAACTGAAAGACCCTGCGTCGCCCTGGGGAACCACCAATATTTATGCAAAAATGGTGCTCGATGTAGGCAATACACGGGTGACTCCCGAAAAACGCGGAAATGGTTATTGTGCACGACTTGAAACAAAAATCAGGAAAGACAATATTGCCGGGTTCAAAGTGGATGTTTTATTGGCCGGGACCTTGTTCCTGGGCGAAACCATCGAACCCGTGAAAGGGATGAAAGAACCTGAAAAAAGTGCCAGCCAGGGAATTCCGTTTACCGGAATGCCCAAAGCTGTCAAATTCGATTACAAATACAGGATTGGCAAAAAAAGGGTGGTGGCAACCACCAACGTTAAACCGGTTGCCGGGGAAGACAAAGCCGATTTTTCGATTTTGCTGCAGAAACGGTGGGAAGACGAAAATGGCAATGTTTTTGCCACGCGTATTGGCGGAAACCGGCTGTTTTTTACCGGCACAGTTAACGAATGGGTAAACGGGGCAACCTTCCCGGTTTATTATGGCGACGCCACCAGTCAGCCACAGTACGACCCGAAGACCATGGGACTGATTCCTTCGGTAGGCAAAGTGTATGTTAAAAATTCGAAAGGGGCAATGGTCCCGCTTGTGGAAACCGGCTGGGGAAAACCGGGCGAAAAACCCACTCACCTGATCATGTATTTCACCTCGAGTTACGAGGGGATGCTTTACACCGGTTCCACCGAATCGGTTTTCTGGGTCGATAATATCGAACTGATTTATTAAAATCATGTAAATATTTCCAAAATTCTGAACTTTGGAAAAGTTGCAGGACCGATATCGCCCTATTTACATCGCTTAACTTTCCGCGGCATTTATTAAAATCTTTGTGTTTTTATAACCGTGTGTTTCCCCGAATATCTATCTTTATTCAAAAAAATAAATACAGATATGGCTGACAACATCCCGTTACTTGTGCAGAACGACGAATGGCTGAGCCCGTTTTTGAGTGTGATTGAAAACAGGATTGAGGAGTCGGAAAAAAAAGAAAAAGAGTTGGTGGGAAATGGAAATCTTGCTGATTTTGCCACCGGCTATCTTTATTTCGGGTTACACCGCACCGCAACAGGCTGGGTATTGCGGGAGTGGCTGCCCAATGCCATGTTTATTTATTTAATAGGCACCTTTAACGACTGGCAGGAGAAGAGTGAATATGAAATGCACCGTCTTGACAACGGAGTGTGGGAAATCAATTTGCCTGCCGAAGTGCTACATCATGGCGATTTATATGCACTTTCGGTTCATTGGGCTGTCGATTTTGGAAAACGGATACCGGCATGGGCCAACTATGTGGTGCAGGATGAAAAAACCCATATTTTCAATGCTAAAGTCTGGGCTCCCGAAAATCCCTATCAATGGAAAGTGCCTGATTTTAAAAGAACCGATGAACCACCGCTGATTTACGAAGCGCACATCGGGATGGCCGGTGAAGAAGAAAGAGTCCATACTTACAGGGAGTTCAGGGAAAAAATGCTGCCCCGTATCAGGGAAAATGGCTATAATACTTTGCAATTAATGGCTATTCCGGAGCATCCGTATTATGGAAGTTTCGGTTATCATGTTTCCAGTTTTTTTGCCCCGTCATCCCGTTTTGGTACGCCCGATGAACTGAAAGAACTGATTGATGCCGCCCACGAAATGGGTATTGCCGTGATTATGGACCTCGTTCATTCTCATGCTGTAAAAAACGAAGTGGAAGGGCTTGGGAAATATGATGGAACCCGGTTCCAGTTTTTTCACGACGGGCCCAAAGGAGAGCATCCTGCCTGGGATTCATATTGTTTTAATTATGGTAAAAACGAAGTCATTCATTTCCTGCTCTCAAATATCAAATATTGGCTCGATGTTTTCAAATTCGATGGTTTCCGGTTTGATGGGGTCACCAGCATGTTGTATTTCGATCATGGACTGGGCAAAGCTTTCACACGGTACGATGATTATTTCGACGGAAATGTGGATAGCGAGGCCGTTACTTACCTGAGGCTTGCGAACAAACTCATCAAACAGGTTAACCCGGGTTCGGTTACTATTGCTGAAGATATGAGCGGAATGCCGGGGCTGGCTGTTCCTGCCGAACATGGCGGATTGGGTTTTGATTTCAGAATGGCAATGGGATTGCCTGATTTCTGGATAAAAATCATCAAGGAAAAACAGGATGATGAGTGGGATATGGGCGAAATTTTTTACCAGATAACTTCGAAGCGACTGGACGAAAAAGTGGTGAGTTACGCCGAATCACACGACCAGGCACTGGTGGGCGACAAAACCATAATTTTCAGGCTGATCGATAAGGAAATGTATTTCAGTATGCGGAAAGACCAGCCCAATATCATCGTTGACCGCGGAATTGCCCTGCATAAAATGATCAGGCTGGCAACAGCCGGGGCTGCCGGTGGCGCCTATCTCAATTTTATGGGCAACGAGTTTGGGCACCCCGAATGGATTGATTTTCCGCGCGAGGGAAACGGCTGGTCGTATAAACACTGTCGCCGGATCTGGAGCATTGCCGAAAACCCGGAATTGAAGTTTCACTGGTTGTATGATTTCGACCGCGAAATGATCCGGTTGATTAGCGAAAACAAATTGCTGACCATCCCGTCGGTCGATTTTGTTTTCGAGAACAAACCCGACAAAGTACTGGCATTTCACCGCGGTTTGTTTCTCTTTGTCTTCAATTTCAACCCGGTTCAATCGTTTTACGATTATGGGATCCCGCTTGGAAAAGGCAAATACAAAATTGTGCTGAGTACCGACTCCGGGCGTTTTGGCGGTTTCGACAGTGTGGATGAAGAACTGAGTTATTATACATTCCCGGGAAAAGGTGATGACATACAACATTACCTGAAGCTTTATCTGCCGGCACGCACGGCTTATGTTTATAAGAAAGTTGACATTCCAAGAGTGAAATAAAATGGATGCAAAATTCAGAACGGTTGTTAATATTCCCGAATTCAGGTTCAAAACAGGGTACAACCAACTGAATATGTTTTTGGGTTCCTGTTTTACCGAAAATATCGGGGCCAAAATGGCAGAACTGAAATACCCGGTCGATCTCAACCCCTTTGGCATTTTGTACAATCCGGCGTCGGTAGCCGAGAGCCTCAGGATGTTGATGGATAACAAAAGTTTTTCGGAAGCCGACCTTTTTCAGCAGGAAGGGCTCTGGCACAGTCTTTTACACCACAGCCGCTTCTCGGGAATTAATATGGAAGAAACGCTTGGGAAAATCAACAGCAGGATAAAAAGTTCATCGGAATACCTCAAAAAAGCGGGATTTCTGTTTATTACATTCGGAACTGCCTGGATTTACCGGTTTAAAAATACAGGGCAGATTGTTTCGAACTGTCACAAATTACCGGCTTCCGATTTTATCCGCACCCGGCTTTCGGTTGATGAAATTACGGAGGATTTTAAAAATCTTACAGAAAAGCTGAAAGCGTTCAATCCGGATCTCAAAATTGTATTTACGGTAAGCCCAGTAAGGCACTGGCGCGACGGGGCAACCGAGAACCAGCGCAGCAAGGCCATTTTGCACCTGGCCGTGGAACAGATTATCAAAAATACCGATGGCTTTTGCAGCTATTTCCCGGCTTTCGAACTGGTGATGGACGAATTGCGCGATTACCGGTTTTACACACCCGACATGATTCATATTTCGGATGTGGCCGTCGGTTTTATCTGGGAAAAATTTGAAGAAGCTTTGATAGATGCCGAAAGCAGGCAGATTTCGGTAAAAGTCAGAAAACTGAAACAGGCGCTGAATCATCGCCCTTTTAACACGGATACCGATGAATACCGCAATTTTGTAAAACAGACCACCGGACAGATATTAAAATTGGAAAACGAGTTTAAAAACATTGATTTTACCGAAGAAAAAATGTATTTTTTTGGTTCAGAGAAATAGACAGTCTGTATTTAAGAAATAGGAATCATTGGGTTTGAAAAAGAGCCAGTTATATAATGAACTGAACTTTATTTCAGATTCAGAAAAATAAAAACCATGAGCTACCTGAATTTCGGAAAAGAACAACTGATCAATCTTGAGTATTCACTGAACAAGGAAATACTTTGGTCAAACCAGAAAGGTGCTTACCTGAGCACAACCATCAGCGGGTGTAATACACGCAAATATCACGGATTACTGATTTGTCCGGTTGACGATATTTTCAGCGATAAATTTGTGTTGCTTTCATCACTCGATGTAACCGTTCTTGAAAACGGTTCGGTTTTCAACCTCGGAATACATCGTTATTCAGGAGGCGTTTACGAGCCGAAAGGCCATAAATATATCAACAGGTTTGATTTCAGCCGAATTCCGCAAACCACTTACCAGGTAGGTGGTGCGGTTTTAACCACCGAAACTATCCTGGCCGAAAACGAGCAGCAGGTGATGGTGCGTTATACGCTTGAGGATGCAACATTGCCCGTAAAACTCCGGTTTAAACCATTCCTCGCGTACAGAAATATTCACCACCTGAGCAAAGCCAACATGTTTGTCAACCATCGGTTTAAAAATGTACCGAATGGAATAGAGATGCAGCTTTACGAAAAACTGCCACACCTGTTTATGCAATTCAGCAGGAAAGCAGAATTTGTGCCAGTGCCCGACTGGTATTACAATATCGAGTACCTGAAAGAAAAGAACAGGGGCTATGATTTTCTTGAAGATTTGTATGTGCCGGGCTATTTTGAAGTTGCTGTCAAAAAAGGAGAAAGCATTATTTTTTCCGGAAGTACCGAAGAAATTCAACCAGCTTTGCTGAAGAAAAAATTCGCTGCAGAAAAAGACAACCAACCCGAAAGAAAATCATTTGCCGGTTCACTCGAGCACGCCGCCAAACAGTTTATATTGAAACACAATGGAGAAACCGCGATAGTAGCCGGTTTCCCCTGGTATGGCAGTATTACCCGGCAAACATTTATTTCACTGCCCGGCTTGTGCCTTGCTCAGGACGATATTGACACTTGTACCGCGGTTTTGGATACATGCCTGAAATACATGAAAAACGGGTTTTTCCCGGATGAAATGAACCGCAAAGTACCGGTTTACCATTCGCCCGATGCATCGCTCTGGTTTATCTGGGTGCTGGGAAAATTGTATGCAAAAACCAAAGATGCAGCCCAAATCTGGGGGAAATACGGAAAGGCGGTGAAAGAGATTTTACTGGCATTTAAAAATCAGGCCCAGAAATATGTGGGTGTTACAAAAGAGGGATTGGTTTTCGCTTCGAAAGAAAATACGGCATTAACCTGGATGAATTCGATTGTTGACGGAAACCCGGTTTTACAACGCGATGGGATGCCGGTTGAATTGAATGCCTTGTGGTACAACGCGCTCAATGTGGCAGTTGAACTTGCCCGTAATGCGGCAGATACGGCATTTGCCGATACCTGGAAACCCATGGTTAAAAAATCAGGCGATGCTTTTCTGAAAACATTTCTGAATAACGGCCACGAGCATCTGGCCGACACGGTGAAGGATGGTAAGCCCGACTGGTCGGTAAGACCGAACATGGTGCTTGCACTGGCAATGGATTTTACACCTTTGAGCCGCGAGCAGCAAAAACTAACGCTTGATGTTGTAATAACGGATCTCCTGACCAAAAGGGGACTCCGGACGCTGGCACCCAATCATTTAAGATACAGGGGAATTGTGGAAGGAAATCCGAATGAAAGGGAAATAGCCATTCATCAGGGGGCAGTATGGCCCTGGCTGACACAGTTTCTTACCGAAGCTTACCTGAAAATTCACAGAAAAGCAGGTATTTCATTGTTGAAAAATCTGCTGAAAGAATACGAAAACGATGTGGCCGAACATTGTCTCGGAACCGTCTCCGAAATGTACAACGGTAACCCCCCGCATAAGGCAAAAGGCGCTATCTCGCAGGCGTGGAGCGTTGCATCGCTGATTTATTCAAATTACCTGGTTCAGAATTTTTCAGAATGAACATGAAAAAAACAAGGGTCCTGATGTTTGGCTGGGAATTTCCGCCCCATATTACAGGCGGACTTGGTACTGCCTGTCGTGGACTGACAAGCGGCCTTTTTAAACTGGAACAAACAGAAGTGATTTTTGTCATCCCCAAAGTTTTTGGCGACGAAAACCCCGGAACTGTTGTATTGCTGGGAGCCAATAAAGTTCGTGTCAATAAAAAAGAATTTGAATTTTTTGAGAATCAGGACAAGATGGAAGTGATGGAAATCGACTCCCCCCTGGTTCCTTATTTAAATGCAGAAGAATTCTGGACCTTAAAAAGCAAAAAATACACGAGACAAACCCGGTTTATTCAAACCAACGAAGGTTACGAAGTCGATTTCCAGGGTGGATATTCAGGTGATTTGTACGACGAAATAAAAAAATACGCGGTGGTGGCCGAAGTAATTGCGGGCGATCAACATTTCGATGTTATTCACGCACACGACTGGCTCACTTTCCCGGCCGCTATCGCTGCAAAAAAAGTCAGCGGAAAACCGCTGGTCGTGCATGTTCATGCCACCGAATTCGACCGTACCGGCGAAAATGTGAATACCCGGATTTATTCAATTGAGCGCGAAGGGATGGAAAACGCCGATCATGTTATTGCAGTTAGCGGTCTTACAAAAAGAACAATAATTGAAAAATATGGAATTCCCGCCTCCAGGGTTTCGGTGGTTTATAATGCCGTTGAGCCTGTTGAAGGGCCAACGCCGGTAAAAACCGGGAAAATTTTAAAAGACAAAATTATCACATTTTTAGGGCGAATTACTTTTCAGAAAGGGCCAGAATATTTTATTGAGGCAGCAGCGCTTGTGCTGAGGAAAATGAGAAATGTGCGTTTCGTAATGGCTGGCAGCGGTGATTTGCTGAACACGATGGTTTTAAGAGTGGCCGAATTAGGAATTGCCGACCGATTTCATTTTACCGGGTTTCTGACCAGCGACGATGTACACCAGTTACTGAAAATGACCGATGTTTTTGTGATGCCTTCGGTTTCAGAGCCCTTTGGCATTGTTCCGCTTGAGGCCATGCAATTTAATGTTCCGGTAATTATTTCACACCAGTCAGGCGTTTCCGAAATTATTGAACATGCCATCAAAATCGATTTCTGGGATACATTGGCCATGGCCGACGCGATTTATGGTTTGCTGAATTATAATGCTTTGGCGCGTCATTTCAGCTCAGAAGGAAAACACGAAGTGGATTGCCTGGAATGGACTCACGCTGCCAGGCAGGTTGCCGGTATTTACCGGATGTTGTTAAATTTGAACTCCTGAAACAAAAAAAGAATGAAGTCAGTTTGTTTGTATTTCCAGGTTCATCAGCCATTCCGGCACCGGCGCTACCGGTTTTTTGACATTGGTGCCGACCATTATTATTACGACGATTACACGAATGATGCTGTTTTAAGCAAAATGGCAACGAAATGTTATTTGCCGGCCAACCAGCTTTTACTGAAACTTGCCAAAAAGTTAGGGAGTAAATTGAGGGTTTCATTTTCGTTTTCAGGAATTGTTCTCGACCAGCTTGAATTGTATGCCCCAGAAGTAATTCATTCTTTTCAGAAACTGGCAAAAACAGGGTGTGTCGAATTTGTTTCCGAAACCTATTCCCATTCCCTGGCATCGCTTGCCAATCCTGAAATTTTCAGGGAACAGGTGAACCACAACGAAGAAAGGATTTTTGCCATTTTTGGTCAAAAACCACGGGTTTTCAGGAATACAGAAATGATTTATTCCGACCAGATTGGCGCACGTGTGGCGGAAATGGGGTACGATGCCATTCTTACCGAAGGTGCCCGGCAGGTTTTAGGGTGGAAAAGTCCTGGTTTTCTTTATGTGAACACAATTAATCCCCGCTTGAAGGTACTCATGAGAAACTTTAAGCTGAGCGACGATATTTCATTCCGGTTTTCGAATCAAAACTGGCCGGAGTATCCGCTTTCGGCTGAAAAATTTATCAGTTGGATTGAACAGATGCCGTGGCAGGAGGAGATGGTCAACCTGTTTATGAGCTACGAAACGTTTGGCGAACGACAACCAAAAGAAAGCGGTATTTTTTTGTTTTTTGAAAAACTGATTGAAAATGTGGCTTTACATCCGGCTATGAAACTGGCCACACCGTCAGAAATAATTGCCGAAATACAGCCAGTTTCGGCCGTTTCGGTACCCAACCCTGTTTCCTGGGCCGATGAGGAACGCGACCTGACTGCCTGGCAAGGGAATGAAATGCAGGTGGAGGCTTTCAGGAAGTTGTACCAACTTGCTGATATTGTAAAATTAAACACCGATCCTGCACTATTAAGAGATTGGGATTATCTGCAAGCCAGCGATCACTTTTTCTATATGTCAACAAAACATGCAAGCGATGGAGAGGTTCACCGCCATTATAATCCTTTTAGTTCGCCCTACGAGGCATTTATCAATTACATGAATGTATTAAGCGATTTTGCATTTCGATTAAATAAACAAAATGATAATCAGTTGCTTAATGATGAAGTAATGACGCTGAAGAAAAGGCTGGAGGAAAAAGAATTAAAGATCAGGGAACTGGAAGCAGATATTCTGTCATTCAAACATTCATTAAAAACGAAAATGAAATCGTGAATTTTAAGTGTAGGGTTAACCTCTTATATTATTTCATTGTTATTCAATAATGAAATAAAGGCTTTTTAGTGGTGTTATTACAGGAAAATATATTTTTGCACCTTGCCCCCGAAAGACATTTGTACAGAAGTATTATATTAATGATTAGAAAATGGAATCAGAAGGAATCAGATTTTTTGAAAAACCGGTAGTTTCTGAACCGGTTTGGAAGAGGATTATTGTTGAATCGAATCTGCCCGAAAGTTTAAGCCCGTTAAAGGATTTGTCGAGGAATCTTTGGTGGGTCTGGAACAACGAAGCAAGGGAACTATTTCAATATATCGATAGCGAGATATGGGAAGAATGCAATCACAATCCCATTGTTTTGCTTGAACAGGTGAGTTACAAAAGATTGGTTCAGCTTGAAAAAGATGAACTATTTGTCTCCAAAATGATCCAGGCAAAATACCTGTTAGATGAGTATCTGGCCGACAGAAAAGAGCTGGAAGGGCCGCAAATTGCCTATTTCAGTATGGAATACGGGCTTCACGACAGCCTGAAAATTTTCTCGGGCGGGCTTGGGATACTGGCAGGCGACTATCTGAAAGAAGCCAGCGACTCGAAAGTAAACCTTGTAGCAGTTGGCCTGTTATACCGGTATGGTTATTTCAAACAAACACTGGGTTTGCAGGGCGAACAAATTGCCAACTACGAAGCTCAGCATTTCTCAAAAATCCCGGTACAACCTGCACTTGATGAAGAAGGTAACTGGATTGCCATTACGGTTGAATTGCCGGGACGAAACCTGGTAGGGCGGGTATGGAAAGTAAAAGTCGGGTGTATCGATCTTTACCTGCTTGATACCGATCATTCTGATAACGAAGAGAGAGACCGTTCAATAACACATCACCTGTATGGCGGTGACAACGAGAACCGTTTAAAACAGGAAATGTTGCTTGGAATTGGCGGAATCAGGGCCTTGAAAAAACTGGGCTATAACTCAGATATTTATCATTGTAACGAAGGACATTCCGCATTTATAGGGCTTGAAAGAATTTCGATGCTGATGCCGCACCTTACATTTGCCGAAGCCAAAGAAGTAGTGCGGGCATCCACCATTTTTACCACACATACGCCGGTTCCGGCAGGTCATGATTCATTTCATGTTGATCTTTTTAAGTATTACATGGGTGGCTTTGCTTCAAAAATTGGTCTGAGCTGGGACGAATTTATGATGTTAGGAAAAGCCCGTGTAAATGAAGATCACTTTAACATGAGTTACCTGGCTTGTAATATGTCTCAGGGAATTAACGGGGTTAGCATGTTGCACGGCGATGTGAGCAAGGTGGTGCTGAAAGACCTTTACCCGGGTTATCTGGAAGAAGAACTGGAGATTGGCTACGTTACAAACGGAGTTCATTATTCAACCTGGACAGCCCCCGAGTGGAAAGAAATTCATAAGAAATATTTCGGGGAACAATTTCCGCTCACGCAACTCGATTTTGATGTATGGAAAAATATCTACAAGGTTCCGGATGAGGAAATCTGGAGTATCAGGGAAAACCTCAGGCGCAAACTTTTCACTTACATAAAAGCCCGTTTTGCCGATACCTGGGTGAAACGCCACGAGAACCCGAAACTGATTACAGATGTTTTGGGAAAATTGAACCCGAAAGCTTTAACAATCGGATTTGCAAGGCGTTTTGCCACTTATAAACGAGGTTACCTTTTGTTCAGGAATATTGAACGCCTGGCAAAAATCGTTAATAATCCCGAGTTCCCGGTTCAGTTTATTTTTGCCGGTAAAGCACATCCTGCCGACCACGCGGGCCAGGAACTGATCCGGAATATTGTTGAAATTTCCAAACGTCCTGAATTCAGGGGGAAAATTCTTTTTGTCCAAAATTATGATATGAACCTTGCCAAAATGCTTTTACAGGGGGTCGATGTTTGGTTAAACACACCAACACGCCCGCTCGAAGCATCGGGTACAAGTGGCGAAAAGGGAGTTATGAACGGAACTTTGCATTTCTCGGTTCTTGATGGCTGGTGGGTTGAAGGTTACCGCGAAAATGCAGGCTGGGCGCTTCCGGCTGAAAAGGCATTTGATGTTCAGGATTTACAGGACGAACTTGATGCCGAAACCATTTATAATATTCTTGAACAGGAGATTGTCCCTGCATTTTATAAAACAAATTCATATGGTGTACCCGAAAAATGGGTGGGTTATATAAAAAATACCATTTCGCAGGTAGCACCCAATTTTACCACTGCCCGCATGATCCGCGATTACCAGGAGCGTTATTATAATCCCCAGTACGAAAGATCGGTAAAAATAATGGCCGATAACTATAAACTGGCACGCGAACTGGCTTCGTGGAAATATAAAATCAACAATATCTGGGAACAGATTGAAGTAAAATCGGTGGATATTGCCGATGGAATTACCAACAAAATGAAAATCGGACAGGTTTATCCCTGTGGCGTTACAATCGATCTGAAAGGGCTCTCGTGCGACGAGGTGGGTGTTGAGCTGGTTATTTCCGATAACGAAGACCCAAAAACATCAAGGATCCTGGAAACCATTGAGTTAAAAGCCGGTACCTGTAAAAACAACATCTGTTGTTATCAGCTCGATTTTTATCCCAATCATCCGGGGTCGTTTAATTATGGGTTCAGGATATTCCCGAAAAACGAAAATCTCCCGCACCGACAGGATTTTAAATATGTAAGATGGATATAATAAAAAAGGTGGCCATTACAGCCACCTTTTTTTTGTTACCAGTCGGAACTAATCAATCAAAATATAATTTTGTAGCCACATAAAAAGCAGTTATGAAAGGTAAACGTAATTTGGGTGCCAAAATAAAAGCCTACCGCGAGTTCAGGCAAATCCCGATAGAAGATCTGGCCGTTAAAGCAAACCTCGAAGTAAAACAACTTCAAAGAATAGAGGATAAAGGAGTTGTGCCATCGTTGGGACATCTGATTAAAATAACCCGGGCTTTGGGTGTTCGTATCGGAACATTCCTTGATGACCAGGGGCAATTGGGCCCCGTGGTGGTAAAAGCCGGAACAAAAGATCCGTTGCCCAGTTTCTCAACAAAAGACGATTCAGCACGTGAACATCTCAATTTCTTTTCACTGGCACAGGATAAAACCGGGCGTCACATGGAGCCGTTCACGATTGAAATTGAACCCTCCACTTATTCTGATTATAAGCTTTCATCGCACGAAGGTGAAGAATTTATCTATGTGCTCGAAGGCGAAGTGGAAATCAATTACGGAAAAGATATTTACCATTTGCAGGCAGGCGACAGTATTTATCTTGATTCGGTAGTTGCCCATAATGTGCATGGTTATGGAAACGAGAAAGCCAGGATTCTGGGTGTTGTTTATTATCCATTATAGTTTCAAACCCGATTATTCCTTAAAAAATGCAACTGCTTGATTATACTTTGGGCGAAATGCTCGAACATTGGGCATTTAAGACTCCCGATAAAGAATTTATGGTTTATGCCGACCGTGATCTGCGTTTTACCTATCGTGAGTTTAACGAACGGGTTGATGCACTGGCAAAAGGATTACTTTATATTGGGGTGAAACCTGGCGACAAGGTGGGCATTTGGGCGAAAAATGTGCCTGATTGGCTGACCATTTTTTTCGCCACCGCAAAAATTGGTGGTGTTTTGGTTACTATTAATACAAATTACAAAATTTCGGAGCTTGGTTACCTTTTAAAGGACGCTGATATCAATACGCTCTGCCTGGTTGATGGTTACCGCGACAGCGATTATATCAGCATGGTTTTCGAATTGGTTCCTGAATTAAAAGACCAGCCACGCGGAACCCTGAAATCAGAAAATTTCCCCGAGCTGAAAAATGTGGTTTACATCGGGCAACAGAAACACCGTGGTATGTACAATACAGCCGAACTTCTTTTGCTGGGAAATCATATCGATGATATTGAACTTGAAAGTCTGAAGGAAAAAATAAATTGCCACGATGTTGTAAACATGCAATACACCTCGGGTACGACGGGGTTTCCCAAAGGAGTGATGCTCTCGCACCACAATATTTTGAATAATGGTTACGCAACCGGGCAATGCATGAAATACACGCAGGACGACAAGCTGCTTGTTTGTGTCCCGCTGTTTCATTGTTTCGGATGTGTGCTGGCTGTATGCGCAATTATCACACACGGCGCCACCATGGTTTTTGTGGAGGATTTCGACCCGGTGATGGTGCTGGCTTCGGTACAAAAAGAAAAATGTACGGCACTCTATGGTGTGCCGACCATGTTTATTGCAGAACTCAATCATCCCATGTTCAATATGTTCGACCTGAGCTCGCTGCGTACCGGGATAATGGCAGGTGCATTGTGCCCGATTGAAACCATGAACCAGGTGATGACAAAAATGTACATGAAGGATGTGATTATTGTTTACGGCCTGACTGAATCTTCGCCGGGTATGACAGCTACAAGAACGCATAATTCGCCGGAAATCAGATCAACAACCGTGGGGTTTGAATATCCGAATGTAGAAGTGAAGATTGTAAATCATGAAACCGGAGAAGATTGTAAACCCGGGGAACAGGGCGAAATTTGTTGCCGCGGCTACAATGTGATGAAAGGATATTATAAAAATCCTGAAGCCACAAAAAAAGCAATTGATGCCGATGGCTGGCTGCATTCCGGAGACCTTGCTGTGAAAACCGATGATGGATTTTTTAAAATTACAGGTAGAATAAAAGATATGATCATTCGGGGTGGTGAAAATATTTACCCCCGCGAAATTGAGAACTACTTATACCAGATCCCACAAATAGAAGCAGTTGAGGTGGCTGCTGTTCCCAGTAAAAAATATGGCGAAGAAGTGGGTGCCTTTGTTAAAGTAAAAAAAGACCAAAAGTTAACCGAAGAAGAAATACTCGATTTTTGTCGCGGTAAAATTGCGCGGTTTAAAATTCCGAAATACATCTTTTTTGTTAACGAGTTTCCGATGACTGCCAGCGGCAAGATTCAGAAATATAAGTTAAGTCAGCTTGCACTCGAACTTTGTGCGAAACAAGGATTGGAAATCATTTGAATTAACAGATTTAACAGGCATGGCTGAGATTTGTCATTCTTTCAATATCCGAAATAATTCATTTTAGCAACCGGTTAAATCTTTTTTGTTGTTGTATTTTTTGTTAGTAACAATAGTTGTCAATCAACTTGAAAATAAAAAGTCATTCACCATATGGTGGATGGCTTTTTTAACATATGCGGAAAACTCTTTTATCTTTGCAGAAAAAACAACCCGGAATGAAATATAAACGGATTCTTTTAAAATTGAGTGGTGAGTCACTGATGGGCGTTCAACAATATGGTATCGACCAGTTGAGATTGAACGATTATGCTGAAGAAATCAGTTTGCTTGTAAAAAGTGGCGTTCAGGTTGGAATCGTAATCGGGGGTGGCAATATTTTCAGGGGATTAAGCGGTGCAGCCAAAGGTTTCGACAGGGTAAAAGGCGACCAGATGGGAATGCTGGCCACGGTAATAAACAGCCTGGCGTTGAATTCGGCATTAAAAACTTACGGGATCCGTTCACACGTGATG
>JAJUGS010000395.1 GCA_029265875.1 Prolixibacteraceae bacterium | reverse complement strand
TGACTGATCGTTTGACTGGTCATCGTAATTCAGAATCAAACCATCCGGTTCGTTGGCATTTTTCCGGCTGATATCAAAGTTCCAGTAGTTTTTGAGTGTTCCCAAAGCTGCGTAGCTGCTTTTCTTTTTCAAATCGTAATACCACGGAATGGAGCGCTGGCTGAGCAATGTCGTTTTTTCAAGGCTTGGCGTGATTTTTACCGGGAAACTTTTTCCATCGGCTCCCTTAAAACCGTTAACACGTTTCAGATCGAAACTTTCAAGCATTAAAACCAGGCGGTTATGCAGCGAAATGGTCCGTTTTACAAGCAACTTCTGCAAATTGTAAATGGGTGGCTGGATAAAATTATGCCGGTATTCCGAGTTTTCTGCGTTGACCGAAACCGGAGGAATCACTTCGCCCAGCATCAGGTGTTTCGGGAATCGCGACATATCGGCGCTACACTCCGACATCAGGTCGAAAGCGGTATTTTTAAACTCGTTGTAAGCCAGAATCAAATCCTGGAACAAATCATAAACATATTGAACCCCCAGCCAGGAAGTCAGCGAAGCATCGGTATTATTCAGAAAATTCTGAAGTTTTGCCAGTTTGCTGGCAACCGGGTTATTTTCAAACGGATTTTTTTCGTTGTAAGATTTCAGCAAAAGCGGGCGGTAAATATCGTAGGTTTCAACCAATGCATCCACCAATTTGTCGAAAACCGACAAAACGGCATCGGCATAATTTTTTGAAAAATCGTTGTAATTAACCGAATGGGCACTGGCCGGATTAAACAAAACACGCGGAAGATTCACAACCGGCAATTTGTATTTTTCAGGAAAAACAGCATCCAGTTTCCCGGTGTTGGTGCGGTTCCAAACTTTTTGCAGATCAGTTTTGCTGATGAGTAATTTACGGAGTGTCAGAATCCTTTCTTTTCCCAGCTCGTCGCAGTTTTTTCCGAGACACGATTTCAGGTCTTTGTCGAAACTCTCGATATAAAGCAATACCACTTTATCGGATAGAAAAGCATTGTCGTTGAGCAATTTATCATCAGCACCGCTTTTGGCATCATCCGTCATCAACTCAAACAAAGTGATATCCTGTTTATTCTCCGCGTTTACAAAAGGTTCGTAAACCGTTCCGGGAGGCAAAACGTAGGGCCGGTATTTTACCGTGATGCATTCGCCTGTATTGATGAGATATCCTTCGGAAGTAATGCCGGTTCCTTTTGAAATGGTAATCGTGTTGCTGCCCGGGTCGTAATTTACTTCGAGCCCGCAAACAATTCCCATCCCGATCAGCCGCGCCCTTGTCAGCCTGTTTTGCTGGTCGAGATAACTGACTAAATTATTCAGTTGGGTGCTGGTAAGTACCTGGTTACGTTCAAAAACCGGGTATGTATTCAGAATATCACTCATTGCATTTAATTTTTAAGCATTTCCTAAAACTGAGTAGTTAAGTATTATCGCATTTTCGAGCGTTTCGTCCTCCTCGCAATCATACAGTGTTCCCGAAGGATAAACATTTCTCAACCGGGTAAGAATGTCGGTCAGTTCGTTCAGCCGTGCCGACACCAAACCGGGGTCTTTATCTTTTTTGGCGTTCTCAATCAGCCACGCCTTGTATTTCAATTCAAATTCGGCCATCTGTTCGCAACTGATCCAGCAGATAACGAGGAAAACATGAGCCGGAGCCTCAAGCCGGAGCTGCTTTTCGAAGAATCGCATGAAATCCATGTTATCAAACCGGCCCTGCCAATGTGGGATAATCACGCTTGCCACACAGGTGTAGGGATTCTGGATCTGGCAGTCATCGCATTTTTTGTCATCCAGAACAATCTGAAGCAAATGATCTTCAACCGGGCTTTCGACCCTGCTGAATGCGATTTCCTGTGTTCCGGAATGATCAATCACTTCTTTTACAAGATATTTTCCGTTGTTGGTTTTATTCGAAGAGCCCCGGATTTCCACAAAGTCACCTTTTTTGATTTTCCGTGTTTCCGCATCTGCAACTGTAACACTCACATTTTCAGAGGAAACATTTTTAATTGCTGTTCCTTTCAAAAATGAAAAGATTCCAAAAGGAGCTGTGTATATAATATTTCCGGGAACCCGTTCTACCGTTTTCACAGTCGTCCGGTTGGTGCCCGCATCATACTGCACACTTTTCACCTGGTAAACTGCATCATTTTCGCCGGTTTCTGTGATAACAAATTCACTGGAAATATCGGTATTCCGCAATGCATCCAAGTCGTTTGAAAGATTGCCGTCAACTTTAAAACTGTTTGTTGAATT
>JAJUGS010000390.1 GCA_029265875.1 Prolixibacteraceae bacterium | reverse complement strand
GTTTCGGTGCTGCCGTCAAATACCGAACCTATAACAAAACCAAGAATTCCGCCAATGGGGCCACCAACAGCCCATCCCAGTCCGCCACCAATCCATTTACCAAATTTTGCCATCTTCTTTCAGTTTTTTATCAATTTCAATTATCTGTGGAATTATCAGATTTTTGTTGTCGTTTATAATTACAGTTGTTGCGAGTTTTCTTTTTTCATCGTCGGGCCATTGGTTTTTTATTCTCGCCACCACCTGACCGGGCGATAAATTATCCCGCTTCATAACCCGGTTGATCCTGATTTGTTCGGGTGCTGTTATCAGTATCGTAAAATCCATCAGTTTGTAAAATCCGCTTTCAAACAAAATGGCAGCTTCGTAAACTGAATAAACAGTATTCTGACTGTTTTTCCATTTTTCAAATTCAGCCCTTACAATCGGGTGAACCAGGCTGTTTACTTTGGTCAAAAGGCTGTTGTCGTTAAAAATCAGTTCAGCCAGTAGTTTTCTGTTTAACTGGTTTCCTGAATAAATTTCGCTGCCAAACCATTCAACCAGGTTTTGCCTGATTTCACTGTTTTCGTTCATGAGATTTCTGGCCACTTTATCGGCTTCAAAAACGGGTATTCCCAATATTTTGAAAATTTCGCAGACAGTGGATTTTCCACTTCCGATTCCGCCTGTTATGCCTACCGTGATTGTCATTAAATCTGAATTCTGAATATCAGTCAGTTTCAATTAAAAACTCAACTCTTTCAGGATTAATCCTGATATTCTGAACAAATTCGGGTTGTTTATAGATCGAAACCAGGAGGCTGTTGACATCGGCAACAATGGAATTGTAGTCGACTGATACTCCGAAATCCGACTCTTTTATCCTGTCGAAACGACTTAACCCGACATTGAATCGCAGTTTAATTTCTGAAGGGAAAATTTTCAGATTCACGTTTTCGGGCTTATTCATTACTTCAACCGGAATTTTTAATTCCTTTTCGGTGTATTTTTCAACCTCGATATTAATAGTAACCTGTTCAGGCACAATGGTGGTTTTTTCAGGATGGAGCAGGTCGATTTTTTGCTGAAAGTCGGAACCGAGTTTGTTGGTGATATTTACCTTTGTTTTCAGTGTGTCAATGTCTTTCAGTGCGATTGTGGGGCCGGTAATTTCAACTTTGTCGGGGGTTGTTGTTACTTTGTTTTTGAGGTTCATTTGCGGAACAAACTCAACATTCAGTTCTATTTCAACCGGAACAGTTTTGGTTGTCAGGCTGTCTAAAACGAGCGAAAAAAGTTCGGGTTTTATTTCGGCCAGAATAAGATCGGAGCTGATCTGGCTTGAAACAATGCTGGTTAAACTCCGGCCTGTTACTTTGTAGCCATCGGAATCGGGCTGTGAATTCCTGATTAAATCTGAAATATCGATTGCAACCGGTGAATACATAAATATTTTGTGTTGCAGTAAAAGAAATCCTTTTCCGCGAACCACCAAATCAAGATTTTTTGGAGGATTTCCGCTTAAAAACTGGTTTTCAGGAGGGTTGACAAATTTTACCGGGTAGGAGATAAGTGTTGTATAATCTTTGCTCAAGGCGTTGATAAACCAAAGTACGGTAGAAATAATCAGACAAATAATAAAAACGAAAATTTTCCTGTTGTTTCTGATTCTTTCAATTTCAAAATCGCCCGATATATCTGAAAAATTCTTCATACTGACAAAAAAGCACCACAAAAGTAAATATTTATGATATAACTGTGTTATCAGTGAATTAAGATATTCGCAGAGGATAAAATATTATTTGTGACCATTGAAATATCAGAAACGGCAATAAAAAGAAAGCCGCATTAAGCGGCTGATTTTGACCAGGTGACCCGCCTGGAATATTAATTGATCCTGTATGTCTTTAATTTTAAGTACTTTATGAATTGTTGATTTTTCAGTCGTTAATCATTTTACTCACTAAGTTTTTTTTAATACCTTCAAATTTTATTGACAAAAATGCTTTAAATGGTAAACGTAAAAAAACCTGATATTTTCAAAAAGCAACAAATTAAGATTTCTGCCGAGTGTTAAAATAAAGGTTTCAAATATTTCAAAAACAAGTTTTGCTTCGGATTTTAACCTGCGAAGCATTTTTCTCAGTTTAAAACCTGCGGCTGCTAAAATCGAGTTCATAGTGTCCCCAATCTCATCGAGGAGTTTATTTCTGAGCATTCGGTGGTCGAGCTTAACGTGGCCAATTACCGGTTCTATCCCAGCCCTGGCCCTGAAGCGTTGCCTCATTTTCTGTCGCTGGTATTGTTTGTTGGTTTTGGGCGGTTTTCCCTGAC
>JAJUGS010000235.1 GCA_029265875.1 Prolixibacteraceae bacterium | reverse complement strand
TTTTGCCAACGCGATGCCCGCCATTGAACCACCTGCCGGGATGAAAAACGAGTTTCTGAAAATGCTCGACACCGAAATGCCAGCAAAGCAAAAACGGGTTCTGATGCCCGTGTGGCTCCAGGTGGCGGCAGTACTGGCCATTGCCATCATTACTTACTCGGGTGGTTATTATATCGGAACCGAAAAAAGCCGCGGCGAGCAGCAGTTGCTGCAGGCAGAACTCAACCAGACCAAACAACAGGTTTTCCTGACCAGTCTGAAAGAAATGACAGGCCCGCAGAAAATCGACGCGGTTTACTCAATCAGCCAACTGTCGCAAACCGGTGATGAGGTGATTGATGCGCTGGTAAACACCATGAACAGCGACAAAAACGACAATGTGCGCCTCGCAGCCATCAACGCGCTTTCGGGAATGGCAGCCAAAAACCCGCGGGTGAAAACAGAACTGATCCGTTCGCTTTCGGTACAGGAAAATTCGCTGTTGCAGATTTCGCTCATCCAGGTACTCACCGAAATGGGCGCCAAAGAAGCCCGCCCCGAAATTGAGCAAATCATGAATGATGAGAAGGCAGATGAAAGTGTGAAAAAGTTTGCAAAAGATATGATCAAAGCAATCTGAGTATTTCAGGATTCAGCCGGTGCCGGCCCGGACTGATTTCTGCTACCATAAACAATTAAAAATTTAGAAAATGAAAAGTACAACGTTTTTATTTGCAGTGATTTTATTGCCTGCCATCGCTTTGGGACAGATGAAAAAATTTGAGTATTCGCCCAAGGTAAAAGGCAAAATTGAAATCAAAAACCTGCTGGGTGAAATATCCCTGCAAAACTCCGCCGGCAGCGCTATTATTATCGAATCGGATTTCGAAATGGAAAGACCCGAACGTGCCGAAGGACTCAAATTACTGGGTGCCGCCGAAGACAATACCGGGCTGGGTGTGAATGTTTCGGAAGAAAACGGCGTGGTTTTGATAACCGGTGCAGTGAAACAGGTGCGCGATTACAAGTACAAAATTTCGGTACCGGTGGGAGCTGCCGTGAATCTCGATTACAACAGTCCGTTTACTGCCGGCGACCTGGTTATTGAATCGTTTAAGGGAAGTCTTGAAACCAAAACACTGAATGCCAGTGTGAAGATAACCAACACAACAGGACCGCTTACCGTGAATACCATCAGCGGCGATATAGAAGTGGTTTTCAGCAGCATCAGCCAGGAGGCGCCCACATCGCTGGCTTCCATCAGCGGGCTGGTCGATGTGTCGGTTCCTGCATCCGAAAAGGTTACGGTTAACATCAGCAACATGAATGGGAATGTTTACAACAACCTTGATTTGAAACCTGTTAAAGAAGCTAAGTCTGATGAAAGAGCTTCTGGCATGTCGCCCCTCCGGCAGGATATCGGTGATTTTACACTCAACGGCGGCGGCCAGAAACTGTTGTTGAAATCGATTTCCGGAAACATCTACCTGCGTAAAAAGTAAACCTCGAAGCCATGAAAAAGTTAATCATTTTACTCATCATCGTGGTGGGACAGACAACTCTTGCCCGCAGCCAGAAGGTGATTCAGAAAAGTCTGGAAGCCAAAGGCAAAACCGTGGAAATGAAGTTCGACTTTGCCGACACCATTTTTATTGAAGCCTGGAACAAAAATACCCTCACACTTGAGGTTTCCGTAAACATCGACGAAAACCGTTTTAACGACGATTACACACTGAATGTGAGCGAAAAACCGGGGTCGGTGAAACTGGAAGAAAAGGTGGATTTTAAAGCCATTCAGAAAAAGAAGGGAAAAGACAACTGCAACCTGAACAGCCACATTATTTACACGCTGAAAGTACCGGCCGACCTGGCTTTTAACCTGAAAACCATTTCGGGCCAGGTGGAAATAAAAGGCACCACCGGGAAAATGGATGTCAATTCCATCAGTGGGTTTATCGATTATGCAGCACCCTCGGCGTGCAAGGCCAAAATCAAAATCTCGACCATCACCGGCAACGTATATTCCAACCTGAAATTCGACGAACAAAAGGACAGGGAAATGAAATGGGTGGGCAGCGATTACAACCTGACGCTCAACGGCGGCGGCCCCGAAATAGCGCTAAAAACCATAAGCGGCGATATTTTTCTGAGGAAATAGTTGAATTAGCAGCAAGTTAAAAACAGTTGCCGGCGTTTTACCGGCAGCTGTTTTTGTATAGAAAAATTTGCGGAAGGCGCTATTTTTCTTCACCTAACGATTGCACCGTCATCAGCAGAAAACTGAGGCTCTTTTTGTAATCAAGGTTTTCATATTCAAGTCCCAATTGCTGAATATTTTTGTAATAAGCGTTGAGATGGATGTAATAATTTTTTTCAAGCTGAATTGCATGTGCTTTTTCGCCTATTTTTTCGAGCAAAAACCATTTTTGCAGGTCTTTTACAGCTAAGTTGATGAAAATCTGTTTTGCCATTTTTTTCGAATAAGTAGTTGGTTAAATGAAAAATTTATTCTGTAACCGTTCAGTGGGTGCCAGGTTACAAATATCAACAACATCCGGCGGGTTGAAAAGTTGATGGATGTTTTTTTCTGAGAATGATAAGGTAAATATGTGTTTTATTGGTTGTATTGGGGCTACTAAGGTTGAAGAAGCTGTCGAATAAGGTTTTTGATAAGCAGCAAAGAGCCTGAATCAGGTAAAAGCACAAAACCATTTGCACCCGGATACAGGGGCATCTCATGTTGAGGGAAAAAACAACGTCAATCTATTGTAATCTAATCCGCACCGGATTTTTGTGTTTTTCATCCTAACTCATTCACTCAATTACACATTTACTCAATCACTTTCTTTCAATCCAGGATTCATCTTCTTTATCCAGCATCCAGCAGGCAATATCCAGCATCCAGTATCTTCTTCAAAAAAAAATCCGGGCAACCCTGCGGCTACCCGGATGATCTGATGTATTGGTCTTAAAATCTAAGCTTCTTTGTTTAATAAACCGGCTTTCCCCAGCATCCAGAAAACCAGCGACAACACAACACCCACGATGGCTGCCAGCGCCATTCCTTTTAGCTGAACACTGCCTATTGTGATGCTTGCCCCGCTCACACCTGCCACAAAAGTCACAGCGCCCAGTACCATGTTGCTGTTTTTGCTGAAATCAACTTTCTGCTCCACATACATTCTGAACCCCTGCACCGCAATTACACCATACAAAAGCACGGTGATTCCGCCCATTACCGCTGTGGGGATGGTGGAAATGGCTGCCGAAACTTTTCCGATGAGCGAAAAAGCAATGGCCAGAATAGCAGCGCCGCGGATGATCCAAACCGAGTAAACACGGGTAATGGCCATCACGCCAATGTTTTCGCCGTAAGTGGTGTTGGGTGGCGAACCGGCAACCCCTGAAAGCACGTTGCTGATACCGTCGCCCAGCAACGATTTGTGCAACCCGGGTTTTTCCATCAGGTCTTCGCCCGTGATTTTACCGGTTACGATGAGGTGGCTGATGTGTTCGGCCAATACCACGATACAGGCCGGTGCAATGATGGCAATGGAGTTGGGGTCCCAAACCGGTGCCTGAAAATGCGGAAGGCCGAACCACGGTGCATTGGCAATGGCGACAGTGTCAACCATTCCCATGGCGAGCGCCAGCAGATAACCGGCCACAACGGCAATCAGAATCGGAATTACCTGTAAAAATCCTTTAAACATCACCGAGCCAAAAATCCCGACCAGCAAGGTAAACATCGAAACAATCAGCGTGTTGGCCGAAACTTCGAAAGGCGGAACCGTTGACCCGACGTTGGTCGGCCATGGTGCGAGGCCAGCCTGTTGTGCGGCAACCGGCGCCAGTTCGAGCCCGATGATGGCAACCACGGCACCCATTACTGCGGGCGGCATCACCACGTCAATCCATTTAATTCCCCATTGTTTTACCACAAAGGAGATGACGATAAAAAACAGCCCGAAAAAGATAAATCCAACCTGTGCGTGTTGAAACCCACCATACGAGCTGATGATCAGCAGGGAGGGGGCAATAAAGGCAAAGCTGGACCCGAGGTAAGCCGGGATTCCGCCTTTGGTTACCCAGGTGTACAGCAAAGTGCCGATACCATTCATAAACAAGGCGATGGCCGGATCGACCCCCAATAAAATGGGAACCAAAATGGTGGCGCCAAACATGGCTGTGAGATGCTGAAAACTCAGCGGCAAACTTTCGAGAACAGGGAGTTTTTCACGAATTCCAATGATTCTTCTTGTCATTTTTCTGATAGTTTTTCTTTTGTTGACTTAGCAGGTATTTTATTGATTAATTGGCACCAAAATACCGATAGTTTTGTTAAGTGAAGAAGCCCTGATTTCAGGAGTTATTAAAAGATACTAACAGATTTACTGGAAGAAGCAAGTAGTTTTTTTCGGGGTGCTTTGTCGAAAAATCTTTTACAACTTGTTGATTTTGTGAATACATTCCGGTTTTCCGGGCGTATTTGTCCGCAACAGATAAATACCGGGAGACAAATCAGAAATATTGATGTTAAAGGTGAATTCCGTTTCAGGATTTCCGGTTTTTAAAATTCTACCGCTGAGATCGGTAACAGAATATGATTGTATGACTGTTCCCTGCGGGTCAACAGCAATTTCAGTGCGTGCCGGATTGGGATAAACAAGCAGCCTGTTTGCTTTTGTGAGTGCATTTGTTGGGGTCATGATATCGGTCGCAGGCATCCAGTTTTCTGCCAATGAATTATCGGACTGCAAATCTTTCAGTTGCAGAAAATATCCTTCGCCATCTGCCAGTTCCGGCCAGGGAATTGTATCGGAATAACGGACAGAATCAATCACATTGCCGAATGCATCGGCCAAAACAATTTTTTCTGATTTATTCGAAAGCTCTCGTGAAAATTCCCCAAAAGGAACCACCCCATAAAATGCCGTGAATTTGGCAGAATTTCCGGCAAGCAGAAGTTTTTTCCCGGCTCCGAGTGTTGAACCGGCAGGAAACTGGTAGCCGACTCCCAGTTCGCGCATGTAAATTCCGGTGAGATTTGCGGTTGTTTCACCAGTATTGGTGATTTCGATAAACTCGTAATCCGAACTTTCGGTGTCTTCATCTGATTGCGGATGGTAGTTGATTTTTGAAATTACCAAAGGTGGCAGTGCAGGATTGGCGCAGGCAGAAAAATTTGTCAGTCTGGCATTCATCCAGTTAAACCGCTCCCGGAGCCAGTTTTTCATGGCTGCAATTTCGCCGCTGTGATCAGGAATGGTTGCCCAACGCGTATTTTCACGCACACTGGCTTCCGAAATTTCACTCGCGAAAGCATCAATATCCGAACAGATTTTGTCATAATTCAGCGGCCCGTTTTCTCCGGTTACCTCTTTCCATCTTCTCGTAAAATAGCATTTGAAAGTACAGTTGTAATACAGGTCTCTCCAGAATTTCGAACCTGTGTTTCCTCCGCCTTCGAATTGCCAGATGTTGGTATGGCTTCTGTCTAAACCCCAGTGAAAAAGATCGTTTCCATAAGTCAGGTCGAAATCCCAGACGGGGCCGGCTCGCAGTTTCCCTTTTCGGTCTTTGTGAAAATAGGAGCTGTACTGGTAACCATCGGCATTGGAAGCCAGTTCGTTCATAATCATAAAATCAACAAAACTGGGAATATCAATAATCGAAGGAAACCCGTTTGTAATCTGCGAATTCTGGGCCGAGGCCACTTTTTGCAGGTTGGTGAACTGACTTTTTATATAATTTTTCTGTGTCGAAGTGATTTTATCCGAGGACGGATCATCGCAGATATATTCTGTCCACCCGGCGTACGATTCCATGCCCCAGTCAACCACATCGCCTCCGGTGGTCTTGTCGGCTTTCACAATATAACCACCGGTAACCGAAACGGCATCGTTGTCCGTTTCATCCATTTCAACAATATCAATCCGGTTTTTGTCGGTTTTCAGTTTTTCCATCAGAATGTACAAGCCTTTGTAATCGCCGTTAATCATCACCTCGCAATATCTTTCGCGGGTGGCATAATTTCCCAGTTGGCGGGCGAGGTAATACGACAGATAGTTTCTGATGAGCGAGGGATCGAAGGCAATGGAGTTTAAAATCCAGTCGTGTTCCTCCGGCATTCCGAGAATGGAAACATTGTTTTTGGTGATATTGTCCTCTTTATAAGTGGTGAATCCATATGGTTTTTTCGGCAGCGATTGTGAAGAAGAACCGCGGATTTCAATTTTAATTCTTCCCGAATAGTTTAAATATTGCGGATTACTGGCATAAGTAACTTTATTGCGCGAACCATCCGGCGTTTCAATAATTTTCATTGTTGCACCAATCTTGGGTTCATCGGGGATTTCCCTGTTCCCATCAGTTGTAATAATCACAATCGGCAGATTACTTTCCCTGAATGACTGAGCTTTGATTTCAAAACAAAATGACAGAAAAAGGCTGAAAATGAATAGTTTTTTCATTGGCACGTTATGCAGTTTATTACGGCTCAGCTTTTTTGGGTTTTTTCTTTTTCACGGTTTCCTTTCTTAACATCAGCATCGGAAATGCCACGCC
>JAJUGS010000023.1 GCA_029265875.1 Prolixibacteraceae bacterium | reverse complement strand
TTTATCACCTTTATGCATGAAATATCGTAGTTAAGGTCAATTTTGTTATATAGTGTATTTTCCATTTTTTGTATGTTTGGCGCTTAGATTTTTACAAGTTTTAAGTTAGTTTAAAATAATTTAACTGATATGACCAAAATCAAACCATTACTATTATTAAACGCACTTGCGTTAATTATTTTGTTTGGTTGTAACAAGGAGCCTGATATATATAACAGACCAGAATGGTTAGCTGGTAAAGTTTACACCCAGGTGCTTGCACAGCCCGAATTATCAACTTTTGCAAAGTGTATTGAACTGACCGGATATGACAAGATTCTTGATGTATCAGGGAGCTATACAGTATTTGCACCTTCTGATGAGGCTTTTAAACTCTATTTTAACCAGAATCCCCAATACAAGTCTGTTAATGATATACCAATCGATCAATTAACCCGGCTTGTAAAATATCATATTGTGCAAAATCCCTGGAGTAAAATTCAATTACGCACACTTGATGTATATGGCTGGATTGATACACTCGACATCAACAATGATAAGCCTAAGGGATTTAAAAGAGAAACGTTGCTGCTCGAGCCAAACCGGAAATATGGCATTGAAAGTGTTGGGACTGGCAAGGATTCAAGATTCGTTATTGTTGATACCCTCAAAACAAACAGGTACAGAAAGGTAATCACCGATTCGCGAAAATATGTGCCGCTTTTTTATCAGGAGTATTTTAATATCAATGAATTAAGCACTGCCGATTATGAATTTTATTTCAATCGCCCGTTTGAAGGGGGAGATGAAATTTATTATGCAGGGGCAAAAATTATCAGTGATGAAATTTCAGCCGAAAACGGTTTTGTTTATGTCATCGATAGGGTAGTTGAACCCCTTAAAAATGCTGAAGAGATTATCAATCAAAAAAGCGGAACTTACAATTATTCAGATTTTCTGGATGTGTTAAACATGTTCCCTAATTTTGAATACAACCGCAATAAAACATACAACCAGCCTGGGGCAGATCAGGGATTATCGGTAGATTCACTTTTTGATTTGTCATTTCCGGAGCTGGCTTTTGATTTTAATGGAGAAAGAACCAGCCCACCCACCGGTACTTATGGTTTGCCATCGAATGTCACCATTCGCTACCATCATGGATTATTAGCCCCAACCAACGAAGCTTTTCAAAAGTTTATCACTGAATATATCAAAGTCCCGAATGGTTGGGGGTCGTTGGAAGGAGCTCCAAAGCATATCAAAAGAATTATTGCCAATACCTATTTATCGGTGAACACCATTTATCCGACCGATTTTAAGAAGGGGTTTTACAATGGTGAAAAGGACATCGTCAAATTCAATGAGAATAATATCGTCCAGAAACAATTCGGCAGTAACTGTTCATTCATCGGGTTGAATGAGGCCATTGTCCCCCGTGCCTTTAAAAGCGTAACTGGCCCTATTTACCTTCAAAAAGGATACAGCAAAGTGATGTATGCGATTGAAAAATCAGGATTATTGTCGGCACTCAAAAGAGAAAATAAAAATTACATGTTTTTTGCTGAAAATGATGCAAATACATCAACCGACTCATCGCTGGTTTATGACCAGGTAACGGAAACTTTTTCTGCTTTTCAGGTAGTGCCGGGAGGCTACCAGAAATTTCCGTTCACAACCAACGATCTGAGGACACTTTTGTTAAACCATGTGGCAGTTGATAAAGCAGATGGAGTTGCCCGTAAAGAATTTATTATGAATCTTGCCGGTAATATTATTAAGGTAAACAACGTAACCGGCGAAATATCGGGTACTGGTTTAACCACCATCGGATATAAAGGAAGTATTCCTGCTCCCAATTACCCGGTGCCAATCAGTCAGAATACCGATAATGGGACCACTTACGAAATTAAAAACTGGTTTAGTTTTTCAAGTCCCTCACTTTATAATGCCATTTCAACTGAATCTCCCAAATTTCATGCTTTATTAAAAAAAGCAGGACTTACAAACGAGAAAGAGTATCGCTATACATTTGTTTCTGATAACGAATTTTATACCGTCTTTATTCCGACAGATATTGCAATTGACGAGGCAGGACTCAATAATTTGCCTGTTAATCAATTAAAAAATATTCTGTTGTTTCATTTTGTGCAGGGGAATATGATTTTCACCGATGGTAAAAAAACTGAAGGCTATTACGAAACGGCTCGTATTGATGAAAAGTCAACTGAATTTACAACAATTTTCACCAGTATTTATCTGAAACCCGGGATTGATAAAATCATAATCCCTGCCAACAGCGGCGGATCCTATTCCGAAATTTTTGAAAACGAGGAATCAACTAACATCATTACAGGTGTTACGCTCGGAACAGGGCAGGAAGCTTTACCGGTGATGTACAATAATGGGGTGCTACATTTTACTGATAAAGTTTTGCTTCCGGAAAAAGTAATTATCAGGTAAAAAAAAGACGGCAATTAGTTTCAATAATTAAACCAAAGGTTTGCATATACAATGAAAAAAATCAAAATAACCATCATTCTGATAATTGCGCTGTTGAATCTTTTTCCGGTTTATGCACAGGATAAAATAACCATCAGGGGACGTGTGATTGACAGCGCCGATAAATCGGCTGTTATCGGAGCCAATGTTGTTGAGTATGACAAAGATAACAGGGTAATTAACGGAACAATTACCAATGTGAACGGAGACTTTGTTTTGACGATGAAAGATCAGAAAAACATTGTTAAAGTAAGTGTAATTGGGTATAAAGCACAGGAAATTAAACCTGAACCGGGAAAATCGATTATGGTGGAGCTGGTTTCGGAAGATGTGGCCATTGGTGAAGTTAAAGTTGTAGCTGAATCACGGGCCCAAAATAGTTTAACCAATATTGCCGACAGGGATAAAGCATCAGCCAGCGTGAAAATTGACTTGCTGGACATGCAGGATGCCGGTATTTCGTCAGCTGCAGATGCTTTGCAGGGTAAAATTTCAGGGCTCGATATTATCAGTGCCTCGGGTGACCCGGGGTCCGGTTCACAACTCGTAATCAGGGGACTCAGCTCAATGGGAAATAACCAGCCACTTGTCGTAATCGACGGTGTTCCGCAATTCAAAATCGAAAAAGGATCTGTTGACCTGAGCTCGGCCGACAGTGAGGATATCAGTAATCTCATTAACATTGCGCTTCAGGACATCAAATCAATCGAAGTATTAAAAGATGCAGCTTCCACCGCAATTTATGGTTCGCGCGGGGCCGACGGTGTTTTGCTGATTGAAACCCACAAAGGAAGAATGGGGAAGGTTCAATTCGATTACCAATACAAAAATAACTACAGCGTTCAGCCACCTTCCATCCCCATGCTCAACGGTGATGAATATATTATGTTACAGTTGGAAGAATGGCACAATGCATACGGTGTTTTCAATATCGACCCTGAAATTGCTTACGACAGGGATTACAGCGGTTTTTACAACTACTCGGCAAACACCGACTGGTTAAAGGAAATTACCCAGAACGGAACCTCAAATGACCATTATTTCAGCGTTTCAGGCGGGGGGGAGAAAACCCGGTATTTTACATCATTTGGATATCTCGATGAAGGCGGCACAACGATTAATACAGGATACAAAAGGTTTACAACCCGTGTTAATCTCGATTATTTCCTCTCGAGAAACCTGATGTTCCAGATAAAGTTTAATTATACTTCAAGCTTAACCGAAAGAAATGTCGAACTGAGCGGTCGTAATATAAGGGAAATGGCTTATATAAAATCGCCAAATATGAGTGTTTATGAGTATGATGAATTCGGGAACCTGACAGGTGAATATTTTACACCTATCCGCAGTTATCAGGGCGATGGAGTAACCTATTTTAACCCGGTTGCCGTTGCCAAACTTGGACGTCGTGATGAAAACCTCAGTAAACTCGAAAACACGTTCATGCTTCAGTACCGGATTAGCGACTGGCTGACACTTCGGGAAACCATTTCATTCCAGTATGCTGGTACAAAAGAGAAAAGATTTCTGCCTTATAATGCCATTGGTGCTGATTGGCTTGACTGGCAGATTAACAAAGCAGAAGAAGGAAACAGCCTGAACCAGGGGATTGTTACTGAAACACAGCTGGCATTTAGTTCTCCGTTTCAAAATAAAAACCATGAAATGTCGGGTGCTTTTACCTGGTCAACCGATCAGCAGGGATACGAATGGATGAATATACAAAGTAACCGTATTCCAAGTACCAATATTCAGGATCCATCGGTTGATGCTGCCATTAACTGGATTGGTAATGGTTCGGGTGAAAACAGGCTGATTAGTGGTGTTGGCAATATTAACTACAAATTTAAAGACAAGTACCTGTTACAGGGTAACTTGCGTGCTGATGCCCACTCCTCGTTCGGGGCCAATAACCGTTGGGGGCTTTTTTATGGATTGATGGCCGGATGGCGTTTTTCAAACGAAAATTTTATGAAATCAATTCCCTGGCTGGGCGAAAGCATGATTCGTGCAAGTTATGGCGTCTCAGGTCGTCAGCCTGGTGATGTATATGCCCGTTACGCCTCGTATGTTTCTACATCAACAGGTGCTTATCTTACAAATCCTGCCATTGCACCATCCAGTATTCAGTTGAACAACCTTCGGTGGGAAACTATCAGTTCATGGGATATCGGTGGTGAATTATCATTATTTAACGATCGTTTTTACGTGGAAGGTGACTTTTACAGAAAAGTTACCTCCGATATTTTGTTCCCCGGTTACGATATACCCTATTCTTCCGGTTACGAAGAACTTAAATTCCTGAATGGCGGGGAAATGACAAACTATGGCTGGGAGTTAATGGCTGATTTAAAAGCATTCAGAAGCAAAGACTGGCTGGTATCTTTTAATTTAAATGTTTCACAGAATATTAACTCGTTTAACAAGCTCCCCGATAACTTTAACACCGAACGTTCCACTTCTATCGGGAATGGTCAGTATCCGCAACGCGTTGTTGAAGGAGAACCCATTGGTTCATTCTTCGGATTCCGTTACCTGGGGGTTTATCCGAGCGATGCAGATGCGGTTGCCCATGACGCCGAGGGGAAGGTGTTAATTGATGCCGAAGGTAAACCAATACCCATGCGTTACCAGGATTCCTATACATTTAAAGGCGGTGACCCGATTTACCAGGATATTAACTATGACGGAAAAATTGATATTAACGATGTGGTTTATATTGGCGACTCGAACCCTGATTTTCTCGGTGGTTTTGGCTCAACCGTAAAATATAAAAACTGGGATTTTTCTGTTGCATTCCACTACCGTTTAGGATTTGATATTATAAACGGAATTGCTTTACAGACACAGGGGATGAATAACCGTGACAACCAGAGCAAGGCTGTGCTGAACAGGTGGCGGGTACAAGGCCAGGATGAGGAAGGTATGCTGCCTCGAGCCTATATGGGGCATCCTGCCAACAACCTTGGTTCAGACCGTTATGTTGAACCCGGAGATTATATCAGGCTGAATAACATTAAGCTTTCATACATGCTTAGCAACAGCTTATGCCAACGAATTGGCGTACGAAAAGCCAATATTGCATTAAGTGCCCGTAAACTTATTACCTGGACAAATTACACGGGGCAGGACCCGGAAATCGGGCAGGATGCCTCCAACCCTTTCTGGATGGGTGTTGACTATGCAAGAACCCCCCCACCAATTGTTTACACGCTTAGTTTAGGTATCGGATTCTAACCTGAAAAATGAAGAAATGATGAAAAAGATAACAAAATACCTGATGGTTGTTGTGATGATAATATCACAAAGTGCATGCAGCGACTGGCTCGAGCTGATCCCGCCAGGAGGTTTGATCAGAGAAGAATTCTGGAAAACAAAATCGGACGTTGAAGCGGTATTAATGGCTTCATACAGCACGTTTTCCACCATGGACAGAAACCTGTTTTTGTATGGCGAATTAAGGGGCGATATGCTGGCAAGAAGCTCTAACCAGCCCTGGGGCGAACAGCAAATTATGGAAAACAATATTTACCCCGATAATGGATTCACCAACTGGAACAATTTTTATAAAGTCATTAATTATTGCAACGAGGTGATTGTAAACGCACCAAAAGTGCAGGAGATTGACAAAACTTTTACCGATTACCAGATGCAGAGTTTGGTTGCCGAAGCTTATTTTTTGAGAAGCCTTGCCTATTTCTACCTGGTACGCATCTACAAGGAGGCACCGCTGGTGTTACAGCCCACCGAAACCGATGATGCAGAACTGTATATAAAGAAAGAAACAGAAGAAAACATTCTTAACCAGATTGTTTCAGATCTTGAAAAAAACAGGGCTTTCGCACCGTCAGAAAGTTTTAAGACCATTGCAGAAAACAAAGGACGTGCCTCAAAAGCATCTTTCGATGCCTTGCTGGCTGATATTGCACTTTGGAGGTTTGATTATAACAATGTCATAAAATACGTCGATCAGATTACCATTACCAAAAAGTTTGTTTTGCTACCGGGTGGCCGATGGTTTGAGCTGTTTTATCCGGGCAATTCACTCGAAGGTATTTTTGAGTTTCAGTTTGATGGTAATCTTAACCAGCGGAATGGTACATTTGGCTTAACCAACCGGAACAGCAACCAATACAAACCCAGCCA
This sequence comes from Prolixibacteraceae bacterium, assembly GCA_029265875.1. Taxonomy (GTDB): domain Bacteria; phylum Bacteroidota; class Bacteroidia; order Bacteroidales; family Prolixibacteraceae; genus Draconibacterium. The sequence continues at coordinate 20,649 of JAJUGS010000023.1, read as the reverse complement.
AAAAGCCATTGAAATGTTTGGGTTTAAATACGCCAGCGAACTAGTCAGGGGAGAAGAGTCTTCTATTAAGAAATATGGCGAAGACGACTTCATCATCTGGAAATATGTTGGTCAGGCGCCCGATGGTCAGTCATTCCGGTCGGGGAATGAACAGTATAGCTGCAACTGGATTGTATATCGTTATGCTGATGTATTATTGATGAAAGCGGAAGCATTGTCTCAATTGGGCCGTTATGCCGAAGCAATGAATATCATTACCGAAATCCGCGACAGGGCTGGTCTCGGCCCCATCGCAATTGCCAATTCACCTGTTGCCTACGAAGATGCAATTCTCGAAGAACGGGCACTTGAACTGGCTTACGAAGGGAAAAGATGGTTTGACCTCTTAAGAATGGGACGCAGGAACAATTTTGCAAGAAAAGATAAACTTATCGAAATTATTGTCAGCAATGTCCCTTCAACACAAAAACGAATTCTCGCAACAAAACTCACAAACCCGCTTGGCTGGTACCTGCCGATTTATGAAAATGAAATTGAACGGAATAAAGAACTTGTTCAAAATCCGTATTACGATTTTTAATTATTAGTAAACATGAGGGATTTTGATAATAAACAAATACCGGTAAAAATGAAAAAACTGATTTATATAGCAGGATTAATCGCGGTTGTTGTATTTCAATCGTGCAAAGAACCTGACAGAGTGGCTGGTTTTGAAGATGCCGAACAATATTCGATATACAACTATATTCTTGAAAATAAGGATAAGTATTCCGATTTTCTGGCAATTTTGGAAGCAGGTGGTATCGATAAAACGCTTAGTGCCTATAACCCGAACGGAAACGATTATACATTGTTCCTGCCAAGTAATGAGGCGATTAAAAAATTTATCGATCGTTCAGAAGAAATTTCTTCACTGAATGATATTTTAAACAATCCACAATATGCCGCGGCATTCAGCAGGTACCATGTGGTTAACCAGGGAATTCACACACAGGATTTTCCTTTCGGTGCCTTTTCAGAACCTACTTTGTCGGAAGATTATCTGACCGTAAGTTTTATTATTGAAACGGATACTTCCTATTATAAAATTAACAACCAGGCTGCAGTTATCCGGCCAAACATTGAGGTCTCAAACGGTTATATTCACGAAATAGAAACAGCACTTGAACCGATTACTTTTACAACTTATGGCTGGATCGAGAAAAACAAAGAATTTTCAATTTTTAAAGAAGCACTCGATCTGACCGGTGTTAAAAACCTGGTCAATTATAATGTAAAAGAAAATGAAGACATTTCACCGGTAACACTGTTCCTAGAGTCAGATGAAATATTTAAGAAAGAAGGAATACAATCGGTGAATGATCTGATTGCTTGGATAAGCCCGTCACGCAGCGATTATACCAATGTTTCGAACCCGTTATATCAGTTCTGTGCTTATCATATTCTTACCGGTGGAAGATATATTAATGATTTTGAAAAAGTTGCCACCAATTATACAACTTTATCGGAAGTGCCGTTAAATGTTAATGGTCTGGCAAACGACCTGATGATTAACAAAGGGAAACAGGTTTTCGATACCATTATTGTTGGTATCGACACCACCATTATTGATTACATCGGGTTCTTTTACGACGAAAGTAATATAACCACCCAAACAGGTGCTATTCATTTAATCGACAGGGTTATGACCCAGAAACAGCCATCAAGGGCTGAAGTTACCTTTGAATTTTATGAAGAGCCCACGCTGAACGAATACCGGCAAAAAGCAGGCAGTTACCTCATTGAAGATGAAAAATCACTTTCCTACATCAAATGGCAGGGAGTTGATTTATTTTTTACAGAACTGGGCGACCAGCAATCATCAGCATGGGGTGCTGATTACCTTGAAATGAACGGAGATTTCTCCATCTCCTATCAAATTCCAAGAATTGTTCAGGGAAGGTACCGTGTATTTCTCGGAGCCGAAGCATTCAATTCAAGGAATGCTTTGGTTGAAGTATATATCGATGGAAAGAAAATCAGCTCCATTGTTGATCTTACCACGGGTGGAAATTCCAATTATCCGTTTATTGGAAAAGAACTGGGAACCATCGATTTTAAGAAGTATGAGTCACACACAATTGAGATAAAATCGCTGATTCCCGGCAGATTTCTCTGGGATTATATCAGGTTCCGGCCTTTTTGAATGAAAGAATATGAATTCGCTAAACCATAAAATGCTGTTTAAAGCTTAAATATTAGAGAAATGAAATTCAGAATAGGAATATTTTTTATGGTGTTCGCCTTGTTTTTGTTTACCAGGTGTAATAAACAATGGGATGAACATTACAATAATTACGAAGAAACAGTTAACCAGGATGTCTGGGAAATACTGCAGGCCGATCAGAAATACGCCGATTTTGTGGCAGCTATAAAACAATACAAGCTTGATAGTATATTCAGTTCAGATATTCCTTATACCATTTTTGCACCTACCAATGATGCAATTAGCAAATTTAAACAAGCGAAAACATTGGATGATGTGGTGATCAGATATCATATTTGTCAGCATATCGTAAACTCAAGCAGTATAACGGGCAAACGCCAGGTCCAATCACTTACCGAGAAATTTGCACTTTTTGAAAGAAACGGCTCCAATGTAACCATCGACGGTATTAAAGTTGCTGCCGAAAGCCCGCTATACAAGAACGGAAGAATTTACACGATGGACGAAGTAATAGAACCAAAACCCAATCTTTACGAGTTCTTCAAGATTACGAACCCGGTTTTAAGCAATTATATCGACAAACAGGATACCTTAATTATTGACAAAGAGAAAAGCAAGCCGCTTGGGTTTGATGAAGAAGGAAATACGGTTTACGATACGGTGGCTACCATCGCTAATAAATTTGAAATGAAATATTTCCCGGTCAAACACGAGTACAGGACTTTGTCTTCTACTATTGTTTTTCCAAAAGAAGAAGATTATCGGGAAGCACTGAATGTGATGGCATCGAAGTTGGGCAGTGGTTACACTGACTATAAGGATATACCCGTTGAATGGCAGGAGGAAATCCTGATTCCTCAAATACTTGCACAGGGAATTTTCCTTAACAGGCTCGAACCAGAGGAATTCATCTGGAAAACACCAAAGGATACACTCAAATTACTGAATGTTCTGGGTGATAGTGTTCAGATTCTTTACACACCTACTGACAAGTCGTTATGCAGCAATGGTTATGCATATAATTATCTCAATTTTGAAATCCCCGATTCGTTATACATGGGTAGTGTAAAAACCGAGGGAGAAAAATTGTTAAAAGTTGCGGGCCTGAATAAATATTCATGGATTGACAGTGTAACGGTTAAAACTGATATTTCAGTTTCGCCTGTAAAAGAACTGGTTCCGGGTGCCTCGAACGATTCTATTGTCAGGGTTCCGTTCCCAAAAGGATATAAGGGAAAATATTCAGTTGAATTTAAATCACAAAACCTTTTCCCGAGAAGATATTATATGGTTGTTAGCACACACATGGATATCGGGGGGATTTACGAAATATATGTAAACGATGTTTTGGTTAAAACCTTTGATTATTACGCCTATGTTACCGGGCGTGGTATTATTAACAGTGTAACCGGAACCCGGTATTTGCCACGCGGACGTTTTAACAAATTTGACATGTGGGTTGATAATATTGACCATTATGGAAGGGCAAAAATAAGGTTTGAATATAAAGGTCCGGGAAATGTTGTAAGCAACGGTCTTGTAATCGACTGTGTTGAATTTATACCGGCTCCATAATTAATAGTCAGACAAGGGAATAAAAAACCTAACCTATTTATAATTAGATGAAAAGAAAATTACATATGAGCTTTAAACCAAAGCTGCAAATTGTTTATAAAATGAAAAACAAGCGTTTTACAGCAAAAGCTGGAACGGTTGCACTGATATCTATATTGTGGATAACCGGTTTCTTCAGTGTTTCCGCGCAGGATTCAATCAATGTAAAGGGCGTTGTGTTAAACAGTTCAAACCAACCACTTCCCAATGTTTCGGTGGGGGTTGAGGGATCGTTCGAGTTGCCCGCAGTAACCAACGAAGCAGGAGAATTTAATCTTGTGGCACCAACCGGGAACGAATGGTTAAATATATCGCCTGAAGGCAATTATAAAAAGAAAAGAGTATTCCTGAATAACAGGAAACAAGTGATCATCTATCTTACCGATATCGATTTGGAGTCAGGTGGTGATAATATCAATGTTTTATCGCAGGATATTCTGAAAAGAGATATGATTGCTTCCTTTAGTTCCGTGAATACAAGTGAGATCAGGAAAACCCCTGTAATCAGCATTAACCAGTTTTTTCAGGGGCGAGTGGCAGGTGTAAACACGATTAACCGGTCTGGCGATCCTGCCAGCGGAGCTGTAAGTTTTTTCAGGGGTGTGAATTCTATCAGCACTACCAACAGCCCGCTGTATATGGTCGATGGTATTCCGGTAATGGCAGCTGGTGTTTTTGGCTCTAACCTCGATGGTTATGAATATAACCGCCTGCTCGGTATTAATCCGAATGATATTTCGAAAACCACTGTTATTAAGGATCCTACAGTTACTGCCGCATACGGTTCCAAAGCATCTCAGGGGCTGGTAATCATCGAAACACTTGACCCGAGTGCCACTCAAACAGTTGTTGAACTTGACCTCAGGACCGGCCTTTCCCTTGTACCCCCAAAATACATACCACAGCTTGATGCAAAACAACATAAAACCTTAATAAGCGAAGTACTTTTTTCATCCGGTAAACCGGAAGAACAAATTGTTTTTGATTATCCAAATCTTTATCTTACTGCGGATGACGACCGATTTATTGATTACCAGCATAATACTAACTGGCAGGATGAAATATTCTCAAACGCTGCATTTACCAACATTAATCTAAAAGTTAAAGGTGGTGATGAAATTGCCCGTTATGGTTTGTCGTTTGGGTATATGAACAGTAATGGTGTTGTAAAAACAACAGGCTATGACGGTTATAACTTAAAATTCGTGAGTTTATTAAACATTTTTACCTGGTTAAAGATGAATGCCACCGTTTCGTTAAGTTATAATAATGCAAACATGAAAGAATCTGCCAGAATTTCTGAAACAAGCCCATTGCTTACAGCTTTAGGAAAATCACCGATGCTGAATCCGTATCAATATGACGAAGAAGGACGCGAATTAACGATCCTTGCTAATGTTGATGAATTAGGTGTCAGCAATCCGGTTGCAGTAATCGAAAATTACGAAGCAAAAAATAACAATTTCAACTTTATATCAACATTGGGATTTGTGGCTGAGTTAAAAAAGGACCTGGTTGCATACTCCAATTTCGGAGTAACTTATAACGTACTGAAAGAACAGATTTTTATGCCCAATAAAGGGATGCAACATTACTATAACCAGGAAGCATTTAATGTGGCAAAAGCCACCAATAACAGCTTAAACTCGTTTTATAACAACACCTATCTGAAGTTCAACAAAAAAATAGGGAAAAATCATGTATTTACTTCGAATACAGGCGCAAATGTAATGACCAATAAATTTGAACTTGACTGGGGGCTTACAAAAAATGCGCACGAAAACGACGAATACCGGATGTTGCAGGATGGTCAGAATAACCTGAGGGAAATTGGCGGTTCCAACAGGAGCTGGAACTGGTTATCTTTTTACGAAGTTATGACATATGGTTTTAAAGATAAATACCTTGCCTCAGCCACTGTTTCGCTCGATGGATCGTCGCGGGTGGGCGACAACGCTGCTCATACCCTGAAAATTGCTACCGTCCCATTTGGCTTTTTTTATTCTTTTGGAAGTGCCTGGCGAATTTCCAACGAAAATTTCCTGAAAAACATACCGGCTATCGAAGAATTAAAACTTAGAATGTCGTATGGCATTTCGGGTAACGATAATATCGGAGAGGCGACTGCCACTGACTGGTATGCGGCTGTAAAATTCCGCGAAACTTCGGGCCTTGTTCCGGCAGTTATCGAAAACAGTGAACTTACCTATGAAAAAGTGGCCATGCTTAATGGAGGTTTGGATATTGCATTATGGGGCAACCGGCTGCAATCAAGTTTGGATATTTATCAATCAAATATTTCCGACCTTTTAATATATGCACCGGTGGAAGCGTATTTTGGCTTTAATTATCGCCCTGAAAACAACGGGAAAATGAAGAACAACGGTATCGATTTGAGTATTTTGCTCCGTATGATAGACAAACCCAGTTTCAAATGGGATATTCAGGCTTCATATTCCCGTGTGAAAAATAAAATTACTGAAATTAAAGGTGATAAACTTGTTGTACCAGTCCAGGGAGCTGAGTTGGTGAATATGCCGGGCGAACAGGCTAACAGTTTCTATGGCTTTATTTATGAAGGGGTTTATCAAACGGCACAGGAAGCAAACTCGTTGGGTTTGGTTAACAACAGAAATAAACCCTACCAGGCCGGTGATGCAAAATTTAAGGATATTTCAGGCCCGCAGGGTAGCCCTGACGGAATAATTAACGATTTTGATAAAACAGTTATCGGTTCATCAAATCCCGAGAATTTTGGAGGTATCAGCAATACCTTTACTTATAAACGCTGGGCATTGAATGCATTTGTTCAGTTTGTTAAAGGTAACGAGGTTTTTAATTATGTGCGTTATCGAAACGAAAGTATGACCGGACTGGAAAACCAAAGTACCCGGGTACTCGACCGCTGGACTTTTGATGGTCAGCAAACCGAAATTCCCAGGGCACTTTTTAACGACCCCATCGGGAATTCAGATTTCTCAACACGCTGGATTGAGGATGGTTCTTATATCAGGTTGAAAAATATATCGATCAGTTATACGATCCCCGATGAATTTTTAGTTTTTAAAAATGCACAGTTTTATGTTTCAGGCACTAATTTGTTCACCGCTTCAAAATACCTGGGTTACGATCCTGAATTTGCATTTTCCAATAACCATATTTTACAGGGAATTGACTATGGTTTGACTCCGCAGGTCAGCCAGTTTGTATTTGGTGTTAAGCTTGGTTTGTAATTATTTTATTATCTGAAAATGAAAAAGTTAAATAGATATTCGATTGGAGTTGGAATAGCAGTTTTAATTGCTTTCATGATTTCATCATGTAAAGAGTTTCTGAATCCCGACCAGGAAATTAATATTACAGAAGATAAATTATTTGACGACTGGTATGAATACCGTTCTATTGAAATGGGCCTATATAGTTTGCAGGCAGAATTGGTTGAACAACTGGTGGTTTTGGGCGAATTAAGGGCTGATTTGATGCAGATTACCGATAATGCTGATGCCGACTTGGTTGAAGTATATAATTTTAATGTTTCAAAAGAAAACAGGTTCGCATCGCCCACCAATTTTTTCAAACTCATATCAGCATGTAATAACTTTATCACCGTGCTGAAGGAAAAACATCCCGAAGTACTCGACAGGAAATCGCCGGTTACCAACTACGATAAACTATACGGAGAAGCCCTCTGTATGAGGACTTGGGCCTATTTTAATGCCGTAAGAATTTATGGGAAAGTACCTTTTATTCCCGAGTCACTTACCACAATCGATGAAATTAATGCCTATTTGAATACACCGGGTACTTATATCGATAGTGTTCACATAACTTACGGTGTTGATGGTTATACCAACGACACAACATACAATCATCCCATACAGCTCGAAAAACAGTTTTACAACCAGGAACTTGTAATTGATTATTTTACCAACGAACTGGAAACAAAAGTCAAATCGGTGGGGGTTAATCATTTTATCGATAACTTTGATCAAACCTGGGAAGTAACAATTTGGAATGAATATGCCATGCATACTTTGTTGGGTTTAATGTATTTAACAGAAGGCGACCTTGCCAAAGCTGCATCCCATTTCGAGAAAATTGTTTATACCTATTCTGATAATTATCGGTATCAACTGGATAATAGTTTTGGAGGTAGTAACTGGAGGAATATCTTTAACGTTATTGATGTCAGGGAACATATTTATACGTTGTATTTCAATAAATCATATTTCCAGCAAAACGAACTGCAAAACTATTTTGAGCCGCGTACTCCCCATAAATACATGCTTAAACCTACAAAAAAAGCCGTTGTTTTATGGGAATCGACTTTTGATGATTACAGGCTTTCCGTTAACCAGACACAACCCTGGAAAACAGAAACCCTTTTTAAAGGGATCCCCGGCGATTTTAACAGGGGGTATGGCGTTTCCTATGCCTACCTTCAAAACGGTGAAATTATTTCTCCTTCTTTGGTACGTTCGATGTTATACCTGAAATCAGAGGAAGATTACAGAACATCTTCCTTATTGGTGGAGGGAGCTGATACCGTGGTGTGGAAATATTCATGGAACAAAAATGTTTATGACCAGGATGCCAATTTTATTGTGTATCGCGCGGCAGGCGTACATTTATGGCTTGCTGAACTCTATGTTTGGTGGAGATTTGAGCAAAATGGGGTTGTTAAGGAGTTTACTTCCAATGCAGTGAACATTGTAAATAATGGCGCTAACTATTCTGTTTCCGACGACAGGTTACAAAAAGGAGTAAGAGGAAGAGTCGGGTTCGGCGGAACTACTGATGGAATCAGTGTAGGTAATATTAATTACATTATGCATCCCTATACAAATGAAGTAATGGGATATACCGATCTGACCGGAAACTTTCTGGGCAAACAACTATATCTCGAAGATCAGATTATTGACGAAAGAGGCAGGGAACTCGCATTCGAGGGTGAAAGGTTTTACGATTTGATGCGGGTGGCAAAACGAAGAAACGACCCTGCATATCTGGCGAAGAAAGTATCTGAAAAATTTCCTGCAGAACGGCAGTCAGAGATTTACAATAAATTGTTAGATGAGAATAACTGGTATATCAAGTATTTCGAATAAAAAAGGTAAAAACGAAGAAGAGGCAGGAATTTCCCTGCCTTTTTTATTGTTTATAGATTTTAACAGCTTCGAGATTCTGTGCTTTCACAAAATAGATACCAGGCTCAAATTCAGTCATCTTAATTATGGTTTGCATTGATTTGGTATAACTTTTAAATACTATTTTCCCTGAAATGTCGAAAACCATCACATCTCCCAATTCCGAACCGGATATTAAACTGAACTCGTCAGTAAAAAATGTTGGATAAACAATAAGCTGCTGATTGGGGCCGGAATTCAAACTGCCGGTCCCGGTTACAGGAGTGGTATATGATTTCAGGTCTGGCATTTTGTCTAATGTATATACATAGTCATGCGCAAACATCTTTTTCCATAATGCAAGCGAATTGTATTTACTGTTACGTACAAAATCGCCATACCAGGGCATATAATACGACCATGCTGCTTCATCAGCAATCAGGTTATCTACATCCGGAAACGAGCCTGTTTCGCTCAATGTGATCATTTTCCTGCCTTCATAATCGTTGTTAAGTCTGTTGAATTCAATGATTTGTGATGAATGGTCACCATCTTTGTACAGATCACGGCCAATAATATCCACTACATCATCTCCCGGATACCAGGTTTTGTCATCCAGTTGGCTTGTCCAAACCCAAATCAAATTCCTCAACCCATGATAATTAACCATTCTGTCGTACATGAGCCGGTAAAGTTTTTTACAGGCTTCAGGACCTTTGGCGCCCCACCAGAACCAACCTCCCGATGCTTCGTGTAATGGTCGCCATAAAACCGGGACATCATAGTTCTGCAGTTTCTTTAACAGCCCTGAAATATAATCGATATCTTTCAGCATGGCCTTGTACTCAACCGAGGTGGTATCGTTGATTTTCGAGACATCGAAGCTGGTATCTTTTGTATAAAATGCCTCCGTTTTTCTTGATGGGTCACGCCAATGCCAGCAAAAGGCAGGGATTCCGTTGCGGTCGTAATATTTCTTTGCATCGTTAACCGGCAATTCGTTGTTGTACCATGTATAGCCTCTTCCACAATGCATAAAATCAAGGCCAATTAATGCAGGTTCTTTACCGGTGTTGGATTTCAGCCAGTTAATTTCATCCATGCTGTTAAGTGTCATGGCTCCCGAAATAATTTTGCGACCATAGTTGTCATACAAAAACTGGTACAACCTCATTGTATGGTCGGTTGGGGTGGGGGTAACCGGTACCTTCTCAAGCCTGAATCTTTCTGTGGCACTGGTCATTTCCAATTTAATATAATCAATGTCAATCCAACCCCACGATTTGGTAATACTCATTGAATGAACACCCGCCTTTATTTTCTGGGCACTCACGATTTTCTGTGAAACAAAAGCAGCATTCTGACTAAGCGTGAATTGGGTGCTGAACCCGTCGATTGAAAATATGTTGGTTTTGGCTCCATTGGGCGATGCGGCCTGAATATAAATGTTATAGTATGCTTCAGTGTCGGTTTTAAATGTAAAATGTAACGCCCCGTCTTTTTGCGAAACATAGTAACCTCCCGAGCAAATGGCCGAAGCAATTTTAACCGCCCCGTTTGCCAGCGTGGCATTTTCAGCTTCATAAACCTGCGCGCTTACTGAATGGGTGACCAGAACAATGCAATATAAAATGCAAAAAACCAGGTTTTTCCCTGATGTCAAAACATTCATGGTGACAGCAATTATTTGTTATAGATTCTGAGTTTATCACGTGTTTTTAATCCTGATTCATTCATATCTTTTTCGTGCCAGTTTCCGGTGTCGGATGCTGATGGAAGCAACATGGAACAAGTTTCTTTTTTATCGGATACCGACCAGCACACCCAACTGATTTTGTTTGCTTCCATCCAGCTAATCCATTCTTCCCACGATTTATCATCAATCGGGCCATTCCCCGACGCTTCCATCCCTGCACATTCCGATACAAAAATTGGGGTTCCTTTGTTCAAGGCATAGTCGCTTCTGTCGCGTAAATTTTTCTTATGGGTGGCAGCATAAAAATGTACGGTGTACATCAGGTTTTCATAACCTTGTATGGGATCATCGGCAACCAGGTGAATATCCTGGTCCCAATGTGGCGAACCCACTAAAATAATATTGTCCGGATCAACTTCCCGTATTGTTTTTATTAGCTGAACAGAATAATCTTTTACCGTTTCCCAGGAGTCTTTTACCGGTTCGTTAAAAATCTCATAAATAACATGCGGATATTTACCATATTTTTTTGCCATTTCCGCAAAAAAGGCTTTTGCCTCCCCGGTATGAATTTCATGGCTGTGCCAATCAATTATAACATAAATATCTGATTTGATTGCACCTTCAATAATGGCTTCTATTTTTTCCTTCGACCAGTCTTTTCTGTCGATGTAACTTCCGCGGGGGCCAACACCCATCGATGCCCTGACAACTGTGCAATTCCAGTCATCAGCCAGCCATTTTACAGCTTCCCGGTTATAAAACCTGGGGTGCCAGTTATGCCAGCCAAAACTCACTCCCCGCAATACAATTTCTTTTCCATCTTTATTGATTAAGCGGGTACCTTTTACTGCGAGTTGACCATGCTGTTTTACCGGTTGGGCAACTAAAATATTAACTGCCATCAGTAAAACGATTGTACTGTAAACAAAAATTCTGTTTCTCATAGATGTCGGTTAGTTTATGATTATTTTTTTTGTCTGTGTAATTTCATCGCTTGTTACCACCAGCCAGTACATGCCGGCATTTATATTTTCAACTGTGAGTTCGATTTGATTGAAGCCCTGGTGGCCGGTTGTGCTATCGAATTTTTTGATTTTCTGACCGTTTATATTAACCAGTTCAACGTCTATAAATCCGGGTTTTATAAGTTCGAATTCAAGATGTATCTTTTCTGACGCCGGGTTCGGATAAACTTTAAAATCCTTTTCAAGAGAATGAAGTTCCTGATTGGCTGTGGGAGCGGCACTTAAAACAACAGCATTAACTGAAAGCGGATCAAGTTGTACAGGGATATGGAATTGAAGCTTTTCAATTGTTTTAGTTTTTAATGCATTCTGTTTATGCGAAACAAAGGTTTCGGTTGCAGGAAGTTTTGACAGGGAATACATTGTAACAGGGCCATTAAATACGGCGAAATTTTTAACATCAATCTCGACATTTTTTGTTTCTGTTAAATGCCGGTTAACAAGAAAAATAGTTATCGAGTCTCCGGTTTCATTAATAGTTGGGTAAGCCGAAACATTGTTTTCATCGGTTGACGTTGCCGGAATATACGATTTTTTGCTGTAGCGGCTGAAAAGATGCAGTGTTTCCCACATGCCGGTATCCCAACTCCAGGGGGTGAAAATTTCAACACCATTCTTCATAAATTCACCTAATGTTGAAGCATACCACGATGCCTGCACATTGGCATCCTTTGCCGGAATTCCCGATTCAGTAACACCGAAAGTTACCCCGTGACCTGTTCCCATATATTTGTTTAACCAATCGGAGCATCTGCCAAAAATATACTCTTTGTTTATGCTGTTATCCCAGCCCCCGTTAACAGTTTTCACCCCATTGGCTTCAGGATAAACATAATTTCGGTCGAAAAATACCCTGTGATACTGTACAACTTTTGCTGGATCGGTTGATGAAGGATAATAATGAATATCGAGTACATCCAAAAGTCGGATACCGGTCAGTTTTTGTTCTTCCGCAATACGCAAGATGAAGTATTCCAGCCAGCAATATTTTTTCCCTTTATACGAGATCCCGTCGCTGCCCCAGCGATACCACTGCCATTCGTTCGCAGGCACTGGTCCCACTAATTTTATTCCCTGAAATTTTGCACGGGCTGCTTTGGCCACCTTGAAATATGCTTGTAAAAAATCTTCGGCCCCAGGCTGAGTTTTCATTACATCGTCATGCGTACCCGACCATATTTCAGGTTCGTTGTCCATATTCCAGTATTTGTAATATGTAGAATCATACTTAAGTACGTTAAACCAGTGGTCAAGAATTTTAACGGTTGAATCAGTGGGCCAGTTTGTCAGGTACAAATCGGGGTTTCCTTCCACGAGTGCTTTTGAGCCTCCTGCCGGGTTAGGAGTGCCACCGCCTGCAAGGTTCTGCGCCACACCTTCCCACCATTTCGATTGGTTGTAGGTCCAGTCGGGAAAGTTGTTTTTATTATTGTCAGCCACTTTCCCCAGCAATTGAAATGACCACATTCCCATAACTCCCGGCATTTTCATGGTCAGGTTTTTGGCAGCCGCATCCCAATTGTTGTCATAAACATTATTATACCAGTCGGGGTGGCTCGAAAGTTTTTTCCTCCAGTTGTATTTTGTGCTGTTATTTCCCCCTCCCTGACGGACAATTTTGACTCCTGCCTCGTTGGCTTTGGTGATTTCTGCGGTTGTCCCTGAATTCAGGAATGTGCTGGGTAACACATTGTTTTTCCCAAAAATATAAGGAGAAATACTTTTTCGTGTTGCATCAGCATCAATTGTTATTTTAACAGCTTGAGTTTTACCATTAAATGAATTCATAATCAATAGAGTAATAATCAGCAGGTTCAGGATAATTTTTAAAATTCCGGGTTTTTCCCCGATTTCAGCAGGCCATTTCATAATCATCAATTCTATATTTAGTTTTTGATTTAGATTTTATTGCAAAATCAGATGGTATTGATTATCAATTTGCCAAAATAGCTAAAATTAAATCAGGTGAAAACAGCAAGAATACCAGGTTTCAACCATTAGTAGTACGTTTCATTCAAATTGCCGGAAGAAATTGTATTGTAATAAAGAAGGCTTGCCAATCCTGGCAAGCCTTCTTAAAATTTTTCAGAAATAATACTATTGTTTAATAGCTTTAAAGCGTTTAACAACATTATTATTTTCACTTACAACAATCATATAAATTCCGGTTGGCTGATTACCCAGAGAAATGCGTTCGATGTTATTCTGAACATTTACATTTCTGATAAGTGCCCCAACTGAATTATAAACCTCGATGCGGTTTCCGGCTTTCACGCCACTTACATTAATCATGTCTTTAGTAGGGTTCGGATAAATTTCAATTCCGGCTGCATCCACCATATTTGCCGAAGTAAGCGGTCCAAAAGTATAGTAAACAATAATTTTACCATCGCCTGAAGTAACTTTAACCATGTCGCCGCCATTAATATCACCGGAGGTTTTCAGGTTGCCATTTTTATCAACAACAACTGCCGATGCTCCTTTTGCAGGAATAACTTTTGACAGGAATGTTGCAATGGTTTCATTTCCTGAAACGTTATTTACTTTAAAGCCAACCTGGTCAATTGCATAAGCATTTGACAGAATATAAGCGAGATAGGTGGGTTCAAGTATGTATTCAGTGCGAAGTTTGGCAATATAGTAGGCTTTGCTTACTTTTCCGTTGGCTGAAGTTACAACAACCTTATCATCATCTGCAACAATTCCGTCCACTCTTTCCTGTCCCATTTTGTTCACCAGTTTTACAGATGATCCTTCATTGGGTACAATATTGCTAAGAAAAGTTACTACATTGGTTCCGCGTGGTACATAACTAACCAGTAATTCTTTTTGTGATACTGAATAAATATCTGAAGTTATGAAAGCATCATCTTCAGAGGTCGCTGGAAGTAACTGGTAAAGAATTTTGGTAAGTCCATCTTCCGCTAATACTTCAAGAAACATATTACTGTTTACAGTAACGTTTACATAAGTTGTATCATAATTCAGCATTTTTAAAGGAACATAAGCGCCATTACCATCAATTACAGTTAAAGTAGCACCAGTTGGTACATTTACGTTTGCCAGTATGGTTCTTAATGCTGTACCATAATCAAATCCTTTTACACTTCCTTTGCCAGCTTCTGATGTATCGCCGGCACTTTTTGGCTGCTGATTGATTGTTACAGTATATCTTGTTGAAGTTAGTACTGCATTAGAGCTGAGTCCTTCTGCGGTTACAGTCAGATGATATTTTGTAGTGTTAACACTGTCAGCTGACATTACTTCCAATACATCATTTGACATAATTGCTGAAGCTTCACCAAGAGCACTGTCACCACGCTTCACAGTTAAAGTCTGACCTTCATCAGCTTTAATCAGGTTAGCAACAAAATCAGCAACTGTAAGCCCGGTTTTCATTCCGTTAATGGTTTCATGCATTGAATAACCTTCACTTACTTTATAAACAGTGGATGTTACGGTTGATTTATATGAAGTTACGTCATGCATGAAATGTTTTCCGATGTCAATTGCATCATATAAAATATCATTTGGCCAGCCAACATTGTTTTTGTTCCAGTAAGCTCTGTCTCTAACTAACCATTCTGAGTCTGCACTGTTTGTACCGAATGATTCTTTGAAACCAGATTTGGGTTTACTGAACTCAGGTTTTCTGATGAAATTTGCAGTCTGAGCGTTGGGAGTATAACCTCCAATAACCCAGTTACTTCCATCGCCAGGACCAAATACTTCAATCAGCTCAAAGTCTGCCGGATCATTAGCCGGTTTTAAGCCCATTTTAATGGAGTCATTCAGAATTTTGAACATGTAAAAGGTACCACCCATCCACTCGTGTGCTGCACTGGCCCACTGTGTGTAAGGATCACCAGGAATATTTCTTAAGTCAATATCAGTATTAAGGCTTGCAAACCAGGGGAATCCACTAATTCCGGAACTATTAATATGCCCCATAACAAAAACATCACCAGGTAAAACAACCGGGTTTACATTAATATCCTGAAGTGCGATAGATGGTGTAACTGCCCATTGTGCTTGATCCACCAATTTATAACCGGGGATATATTTGCGGTATCTTGAACCCCAGTCGGTAGTATTTGACCATGCCGTAACAGCGTTAGCCGGACTACTGATGTAGCCGAAAACCATCATATAATTACTCAAATCGAGCGGCTGATTACCCGGATTGCAAATTTCCATAAATCCATTGTTCCACTGATCCTGAAATACATGTTCCGAAATAAATGGTTCAGCAACATAAGGCTGGAGATCTTCAGGATTCTTTTCTTTTTCAAGAACTACGTTATAAACACGTACGGTCGTACCATCATCAGCAGTAACCGTAAAGGTGATGGTTCTTTGTTCAGGACTACCACTCAATGAAGTGGCTCTTTTTACATCAACTTTTGAATTGAGTGCCACTGGTTTAGCGACAAGTGCAGGAATTCCTTCAACATCGAATGGAACCGTGATTTTATAAGTATAAACGGTTGAACTGAAATTCGGGATGGTATCGCCGGCCCAGCCAAACAAATCTCTGTATTGTTCCGGAATATCAGGCCACGTGATAGCAGCCAGATCCGCATTATGGTTTGGTCTGTACCCGTTTACTTTAATATAGTAATTTTTTACGCTGCCATTTTCGGCTGTTACTTTCAGAACATCACCATTCTTTACATCAGGTCTTGCAACTCCGTCAACCCAAACGATTTCCCATTTGGCTTTAGGTGCTTTTTCGAGATATTTAAATAATGTATCGACTCTTGTGGCATAAGTAATTCCAAAAAGGCTGTTGGTGATCGTATCCATGCCAGGAGCATTAACAGTAACTCCAAACATGCCTTCTCCTCCCGAATTAATCCAGTTTGAATAATATCCGTCAGGGTCAGTTCCAAACATTGGTATCACAATATTGTCTGATGCTTTTGGTGCATTAACTTTAATATCGAAGGTTTTTGACTGGAGTGTATTGCCAATTGCATAAATAGTAATTTTGTCTCCTTCTCTGGCTGACATATATGCCGAGTCTTCGCGGGCAGGCGATAAATCATAATGCCATGCAATACCGGGGCGTTTTTCAAATACATTCATGAAATCATCCTGATTCCTTGTACCCCATGGCACTGTAATTACATTGTTTGTGTAATCAACGGTAGCAACACTTGATACGAGGCTGGTTGAATTCAATTCATAGTTGCCATGGTTGCCAACCGTCCAGAATACAGCACGGTCAGGTTCCCACTGACCAAATAATTGTGGAATCGGTATCCATTCCGAATCGGTAATATCAACACCTCTGGCATTGGCAAAATCGAGATTGCCTTGTTTATATACGAATTTACGCATTAACATTGCGGTACCCGTTGCATTGGTTACACCAGCTACATCATATGCCTTGTCGTAATTGCGTCCATTGTTATCAAAAACACCTCCAACCTGATCAATTACCACTGAATCAGTTTCATTAATATGGTGCTCAAGATACCAGCAATCTCTTCCGTTCCATGTTTCCATCACCTGATACCCGGGAGTGATACTATCAGTATGGTCACCATTAGCTTCCGGCATGTGGATGTGCATATCAGCCAATTGCCACATTTCTTTTTTGGTAACCCTTTCGTTGAAATAATCAGGTTTCAGCGGATATTGTTCTTCTGTAAAATCTAAAACGCTGGCAATAACGAATGATTTACCAGGTTCAAGGACTTTATTTGGCAGCCGTATAAATGATGTTCCAGGAGAATAAGGATCGTCCCACGGAGAAACCCGCCCGAATTCAAAATCTGCAAGTTGTACCGGGGTTGTTCCCACATTGGTAATCTCCACGTAAGAATTGTCGGCCCTGTCCATCCTCGCTTCGCTAATTATTAGCGTTCTGATTGTATCCTGCTGTGCATTGGTAATGCCAGCTGATAGCAATAAAGCAAAAAGTAGAAGTCTTAATTTCATAGTCTTTTACGTTTAAATTATTACTTAAAATTGATTTTAGTATTAGCAAATATGCTATTTTATTTTTGGTTCTTCAATATCGGTTAAAGGAAATAGGGTACAACATATCGTGCATTAATGTAAGAAATATTGCATTTTTTATTTCTGATTTTGGAATCAATAAATTCAATTAAAGGGTCCCGGCAAAATAAATATTTCAGATTTTTCAGTTAAAAATTCAATAAAATGGATAGAAGAAACCATAATCTGATTTCTACATAATATTACCTGTCGTTTATTTTAAAACCATTTTCCCCAATTTTCATTGTTTTTGATAAATCATCATACAATATGTATTTGCATTATTCTGCCAATGTGCCATAGTTTTGATTGAAAAATTATGGGATGCACGATTTTTGTATAAAAATTATCCTGCTATCATCTAATATCTGCTGGGTATTTTTTTAGGCACTACAATTAATTACATTTGCACAGTTTAAAAAAAGCATAGAAAATTTAAGCAATGGCAATACTGAACAGCATTTTAGGGATGATTTTCGGAAAAAAATCAGACCGCGACATCAAAGAAGTAACCCCGATAATCAATAGAATCAAGGAAGAATATTCTCGGATCAGCAAACTTTCAAATGACGGATTAAGAGAAGAATCTGACCGTTTGAAAAACATAATTGATGAACGGATTAAAGCCGAAGAAGACGAAATTGCAAAGCTGAAAGCCGATGCTGAAGAAGCAGATATTCAGGAGAGCGAAAAAATCTACGAGAAAATTGATAAACTGGAAGCCCTGATTGATGAAAAACTTGAGGAAGTTTTAAACGAAGTTTTGCCCACAGCTTTTGCATTGATTAAAGAAACTGCCAACAGGTTTGTTGAAAATGAAAATGTAGAGGTTACAGCCCGCAATTTCGACAGAGATTTAGCGGCATCCAAAAACAATGTTATCATTAATGGCGACAAGGCCATCTGGAAAAACCGCTGGATGGCTGGTGGCAACGAGATTACCTGGAACATGGTGCATTACGATGTGCAGTTAATTGGAGGGATTGTTTTGCACCAGGGTAAAATAGCAGAAATGGCAACCGGTGAAGGAAAAACACTTGTAGCCACACTGCCTGTTTTCCTGAATGCACTAACCCGAAGGGGGGTTCATGTGGTTACGGTAAACGATTACCTTTCGAAACGCGATGCCGAATGGATGGGGCCACTCTATGAATTTCATGGTCTGTCGGTTGATTGCATCGACAAACACCAACCCAATTCTGAAGCACGCAGAAAGGCTTACAATGCCGACATCACTTTCGGAACAAACAACGAATTCGGTTTTGATTATTTGCGTGACAATATGTCAATTAACCCCGAAGACCTTGTTCAGCGTAAACATCATTATGCCATCGTTGACGAAGTTGACTCAGTTTTGGTGGATGACGCCCGTACACCGTTGATTATTTCAGGTCCGGTGCCAAAAGGCGAAAACCAGCAGTTTGAAGAAATGAAAGGTTATGTTGAAAAAGTTTACAAAGCACAGCGCGACCTTGTTAACCAGATTTTTATTGAGGCAAAACGTTTGCTGACAAAAGAAAATGCAACTGCTGACGAAAGACGTGAGGGCGGGCTTCTTTTGTTAAGGGCACACAAAGGTTTGCCCAAAAACAAATCGCTGATTAAATTCCTCAGCGAAGAAGGCATGAAGGCAATCCTGCAGAAAACCGAAAATTTTTACATGCAGGAAAACAACAAAAACATGCACATTGTTACCGACCCTTTGTATTTTATAATTGATGAAAAGCAGAACTCAGTTGAACTTACCGACAAAGGAATTGAATACATTTCGAAAGGTTTCGACGACCCTGAGTTTTTTGTTTTGCCCGATATGGGAGCCAAAATGGCAGACCTCGAACATGCAGGTCTCGACCCTGAAAAACTGGTTGAGGAAAAGGACCGTTTGATGCAGGATTATTCAGTAAAATCTGAGCGGGTTCACACAATCAATCAGCTTTTTAAAGCATATACCATGTTCGAAAAAGATGTGGAATATGTGATTATCGATAATAAAATCAAGATTGTTGACGAGCAAACCGGCCGAATCATGGAAGGCCGACGGTATTCCGATGGCCTGCACCAGGCAATCGAAGCCAAGGAAAATGTAAAAGTGGAAGCTGCCACCCAAACATTTGCCACCATCACATTGCAGAATTATTTCAGAATGTACCACAAACTGGCTGGTATGACGGGTACTGCTGAAACCGAAGCAGGCGAGTTCTGGGATATTTATAAACTGGAAGTGGTTGTGATTCCCACTAACCGTCCGGTAATCAGAAAAGACCACGAAGATTTGGTGTACAAAACCAAACGTGAAAAATACAATGCAGTTATTGATGAAATTGTGAACCTGAATAAAGCCGGCAGGCCTGTTCTGGTAGGAACAACTTCGGTTGAAATTTCTGAGTTATTGAGCCGGATGCTGAAGATAAAAGGCATTAAACACAATGTTTTAAATGCCAAATTACATGCGCGTGAAGCTGAAATTGTTGCGGAAGCCGGACAAACAGGAACGGTAACCATCGCAACCAACATGGCGGGTCGCGGTACCGATATCAAACTTTCAGAAGCCGTTAAAAAAGCAGGTGGATTGGCAATTATTGGTACCGAGCGTCACGATTCGCGTCGTGTTGACCGCCAGTTACGCGGACGTGCCGGCCGTCAGGGGGACCCTGGTTCTTCCCAGTTTTATGTTTCGCTGGAAGACGATTTAATGAGGTTATTCGGGTCAGGCAGAATTTCAGGAATTATGGATAAACTGGGTCTGAAAGAAGGTGAAGTAATCCAGCATTCAATGATTTCGAAATCGATTGAAAGAGCCCAGAAAAAGGTGGAAGAAAACAACTTCGGAATCCGTAAACGACTGCTTGAATACGACGATGTGATGAACGCACAGCGTGAGGTTATTTATAAAAAACGCCGTCATGCCTTGTTTGGAGAAAGACTCGAAGTTGATTTGCTGAATATGATGTATGATACAGTTGAAGAACTGGT
>JAJUGS010000052.1 GCA_029265875.1 Prolixibacteraceae bacterium | reverse complement strand
ATGAACGAAGGAAAAATCACCTTCAACGAATGGGAAAAGAATTTTTACGAGCTGACCATCAAAATATCGGGGGCAGTGCAGGCTGCGCGCTGGACAAAAATAAAAGATGGTGGTTTTATTTATTCGTTCAATGGCCCGCATTCGCTGTTTGTCGATACCATCCGCTCGGTGCGCATTTTAATGGTCAGCCACCTGCTTGGCCATGTTTTTCAGGGCGAAGGCGATGCAAAAATTTCGCTCCTCGAAAGAGGGTTGCAACACATTGCCGCCACAGCAAAATATTCGGTTTTTTATGGCAAAGGCCGCGACAGTTACGATTTTGGAACTACTGGCTGGGGCCGGACCGCCCACGAAAGTATTTTCAACACAAACGACGGCCATTTCCGATGCCCCAATTCGCAACAGGGTTACACGGGTTTTTCAACCTGGACACGCGGACTGGCCTGGGCGATGCTTGGTTTTGCCGAAGAACTCGAATTGCTTGAAAAATTGCCGGCAAACGAATTACCTGAAGAAAAAAGCCAACTCGAAAAATTGATGCTGATAGCCGCCCGTGCCACCTGCGATTTTTTCATCGAAAATACTCCAATCGACGGAATTCCTTACTGGGATACTGGTGCTCCCAATCTGCATAAAATGGGCGACTACCTCAATCTTCCGGCAAACCCGTTTAACGATTTTGAGCCGGTTGACAGCTCTGCCGCTGCCATTGGTGCGCAGGGTTTGTTGCGTTTGGGAAAATATCTTGCTGAAAAAGGCGAAACCGGAGCCGGCGCAAAATACAGGCAAGCCGGATTGACCGTGATGAACACGCTGCTTTCGCCGCCCTACCTGAGTACAAATCCTGAACATGAAGGATTGATACTGCACAGCATTTATCACCGGCCAAATGGCTGGGATTTTATTCCCGAAGGAAGCAAAATACCCCATGGCGAATCGTCGATGTGGGGCGACTACCATGCCCGCGAAGTGGCGTTGTACCTGCAAAGAATTATCAGCAATGAAAAATATCTGACGTTTTTTGGAAGCCTGATTTAACTATGTGACCTATGTGCCTATGTGGTAAAGATAAACCACATAGGCACATAGAACACATTAGAAAAATTAAAGATATCAACGTGTCTGACCAATTAAAATCCTGAAATACTATTTCACTTGAATTCAAAATAAGTTTGATTAAATTTGTTCAAAAACGTGAAGGATGAATATTCAGGCAGAAAAATTGGATTTAATTGAATGGATTTCAAAATTGAATGACAAGTCGATTATCGAAAAGTTAAAAGAAGTCCGGAATAGTTATTCCCATTCAAAAGATTGGGGAGATTTTTTAAACCAGGAAGAGATTGAATCCATTGAGGAAGGATTAAAAGATATGGAAGAAGGCAGGGTTCATTCACATGAAACAACCCGAAAAATCTATGAGAAATACTTATAAGATAATTTGGACCAGCCGCGCTCTGTCTGATTTGAAAAATGTTATTACTTATCTGGAGAATAACTGGACTTCCAGGGAAATTCAAAAATTTGCGCTTCTTCTTGACCTTCAACTCAAACGATTAATAACAAATCCATACCTTTTTCCCGAATCGCACAGGTATAAAAAAATCAGAAAATCTGTTTTAACCCGTCAGGTTTCAATGTATTATCGTGTCGTGAATCAGGAAATTCAAATAATCTCTCTTTTTGATAAACGGCAAAATCCTAAAAAATTAGACCAAATATAAATGGCAACAGAAATCACCGACTTTTCAAAACTCTGCGTGCACACGCTCACCACCAAGCCCTGGAACCTGTGGCAATGCGTTGAAAATTACAGCGCTGCCGGAATTCATGGAATCACCATCTGGCGCAACGTTTTGGAAAATCAAAACCTGAAAGAGGCAAAAACTTTGCTCGATGATTTTGGGATGAACGTGGTTTCGGTGGCCCGCGGCGGCTTTTTCCCGTCGGTTGAAAAAGAAAAACGACAGGTTGCCATCGCCGATAACCTGTTTTGCATTGAACAGGCTGCGGCTGTGGGAGCGCCTTTGATTGTGCTGGTTTGCGGTGCCGACGGGCGGCAGCCGCTGGAAAAATCGCGCGACCAGATAAAAGAGGGAATCCTGAAAATATTGCCACAGGCCAAAGCAGCGGGGGTAAAACTGGCCATTGAACCGTTGCACCCGATGTACGCGGGCGACCGTTCGGCCATCAACACGCTGGCACAGGCCAATACAATGACCGAAGAAATCAACGATGAGTTTGTTGGTGTTGCGGTGGATGTTTATCATTTGTGGTGGGATAATACACTCGAAACCGAAATCAAACGTTGCGGCAATAACAATAAGCTTTTTGCTTTTCATGTGTGCGACTGGAATGTGCCCACCACTGATTTTTTAAACGACCGCGGATTGATGGGCGACGGCTGTATCCCGGTGAAACAGATTCGCGGCTGGGTGGAAGAATCCGGCTTCTCAGGCTACAACGAAGTGGAGATTTTTTCGGATAAATACTGGGCAACCGACCAGAAAGCCTATCTCGAAAAAATAAAAACTGCATATTTGATAAATACCTGATCTGATTACTGATCTGATTACATCATTCCTGACAGGCAGCTTGATTTTTGAAGCCAGCCCTCGTGAACCGGTATTTTTGGAAAAAGCCCTCGTGAACCGGTATTTTTGGAAAAACAGACATATTTTAGTCCTTCAATCATAAAATACATTTTCCCTTTTTTGATTCTCTCCTTTACCAAAACGTTAAACCGGATTCAGGCAGTTTTTGAAATTTCTCACTTCAGTAAATTCATTTATCTTTGCAATCCTGTGTAAAAAGAAACGATCTTTATAATTAATAGATTTATAACAAAATAGGAGATTAAAAAGATGAAAGTAACAGTTGTTGGAGCTGGCAATGTTGGTGCTACCTGTGCACAAATTGTAGCTGAAAAAAATATTGTACAGAAAGTGGTTCTGCTCGATATAAAAGAAGGTATTTCAGAAGGTAAATCACTTGATTTGTGGCAAACCGCCCCGATTAACGAATACGATACCCGTTTGGTGGGTTCGACAAACGATTATGCTAAAACAGCCGACTCAGAAGTTGTGGTGATCACTTCAGGAATTCCGCGTAAACCCGGGATGAGCCGCGACGACCTGATTTCAATCAATGCCGGCATTGTAAAAAGTGTTACAGAGAATATCGTAAAATACTCACCCAAAGCCAAAATCATTATCGTTTCGAACCCGCTCGATGTAATGACTTATGCAGCATACGTAACAGCCAAAAAACCAAAAACCGAAGTTATGGGAATGGCAGGGATACTTGACACAGCACGCTACCGCGCTTTCCTGGCAGAAGCACTTGATTGTTCCCCACGCGACATTCAGGCTCTGTTGATGGGCGGGCATGGCGATACCATGGTCCCGCTGCCACGTTACACTACCGTTTCAGGTATCCCGGTAACTGAACTGATTGACGCTGAAAGACTGAATGCCATTGTTGAACGGACAAAAACAGGAGGTGGCGAACTGGTGAACCTGATGGGAACATCAGCCTGGTACGCCCCGGGTTCGGCTGCGGCCCAGATGGTGGAAGCCATTATAATGGACCAGAAACGTATTTTCCCTTGCTGTGTAAAACTGGAAGGTGAATACGGTTTGAACAACATGTTTGTGGGTGCTCCGGTTAAATTAGGTAAAAACGGTGTTGAGCAGATTATTGAGGTGAAATTAAACGAAGCTGAACTTGAATTGCTCCACAAATCGGCCAACTCCGTGAAAGCAATTATGGATGTTTTGGATGGAATGAACATTTTATAAGCCATAATGTAATATTTTAATAAAAAAGCTGTTCTCCTGAAAAGGAAGACAGCTTTTTTATTTTCTGATGATTTCGATCCGTCCCCCGGCACCCAATTTAATAATCGATGAAGGTTGCGCAGGAGCATTGTCGTCTTGTCGGTATTCTACAATATAATCCACCTGCTTTTTGATTTCCTCTGAAATTTCGGCAAATACCGCCGGCGATTTTTCTCCGCTGATATTGGCCGAAGTAGAGACAATGGGGCGGCGGAAACGCTGCAATAACTGGCTGGTAAAAGCTTCTTTGGTAAACCGTATACCAATGCTGCCATCATCAGCAACCAGGTTTTTGGCCAGGTTTTTGGCTCCCGGGTAAATTACAGTCAGCGGGGTGGTGGCCACGTCAATCAAATCCCAGGCGATTTCAGGAACTTCGTCTATATAACGGTCCAACAGAGCCGGATTTTCCATCAGCACCAGCATACTTTTGGTGTCGGCGCGTTTTTTTATCTGGTAAATACGTTGCACCGCAGTTTCATTGGTGGCATCGCAGCCGATTCCCCAGATTGTATCCGTGGGGTAAAGAATAATTCCCCCGCTTTTCAGCACCTCCAGTGCTTTTTTTATATCTTCTGTCATCATTGAATCTGAATTGAATTGTATAAACGGGTCATTTTATGGGCAAAGTTTTCCGAATTAAAAAAACTGGCACGGTCAAAACCTTTCTCAATCCATTTTATCCGTTCTTTGTAATTTTCCAGAAAAATACGCAGGTTTTCCACCAGCCCGTCAATATCGCCCGGTTCACAGAGAAGCGCTGCGTTGCCGGCAGTTTCCGGCAATACCGATATATTTGATGTAATTACCGGGCATCCGCTTGCCATCGATTCGATAACGGGCAGCCCGAATCCCTCGAAGAGCGAAATATAAACCGAACATCCGGCCATTTTATACAATGCGGCAAGTTCTTCCTCCGGCAGATTTTGCAAAAACAAAACCTGTTTTTCAAGCTTGTTTTCAGCGATATACCGGTCGAGTTTTTGTTTGTACGATTGTTGTTTCCCGATAAAAACAACCTGGTTGGTAAAATTCCCTTTCCGAAGTGCTTTCAGAATGGCCAACTGATTTTTGCGGGGTTCCAGCGTGCCCACACTCAAAATAAAATCGGGGCGCAATGAATATTTTTCCAGCAATTTTTCTCCCAAAGCAATATCCGGATGAAAAAAAACATCGGATACAGGCTGATAAATAATTTCGATTTTCTCAGGATTGACACCAAAAAAGCGGATGATATCGTCTTTGGTCTGCTGGCTGATGGCAATAATTTTATCAGCCGACTGGCAGGCATATTTTACTTTGCTGAAATAAATTTTCCGGTCGATGTATGGATAGAAACCCGGGAAACGCAGAAATATCAGGTCGTGGATGGTTACTACCGATGGAATGCCGGTTTTATGTATTCCATTCGGAAGTTCGTTGCTTAATCCATGAAACAAATTGATCTTATGCTTTTTAAGACGGTTGGCACCAAAATTTCTCCAAACCGGGCTGAAAATTTTTGCCAGCGATTTTTCAGGCGAATGAATTTCGAACCGTTCCTGCTCTTTTAACAAATGAGTCTTGATTTCGGGCGTGTACAAAACAAGTTGATATTCATTGGAATGCAAATACAAGGCATTCAACAGGTTCCGGCTGTAATTGCCCAGCCCTGAAGCGTTCACAAATGCACGTTTTGCATCAAATCCGATTCTCATAGAAGTGTGTTAAAAGTGGTCTGTTTACAAGTGCAGGCATCATGTTCAGACTGTTATTCACTAATTATAATTGTTTCAAGTTCTGCAATAAACTCCTTCATGTCTTCAAATTTTACCAAAACTTCCTCCTTTTCAAAATGAATAAAGATTCCGTAATCTCCGTCTGTTCTATCTTCAAATGCTTTGTTGATGATTTTCCCGAATTTCTGACTAATTATTCCAGTTTTAACAAACTCTTTATTGAACCAGCCAATTAATTGGTTATGTTTTGAAGTTTTGAATCCTTTTTTTAATGCTAACGCCAAAAGCATATAAAACATCCCGTAATATATCCGGTTTATAGCAATAGTAAGAAGACCCTTTTCGATTAATATTTCAATCTCTGAAATAGTTTCTTTGGCTTGTTTAATTCTGTATTTAACAAGTTCTGTGTTACTATCCTGCATAAATCCCATAATTAATCGCTTCACTAATCAACGGATGTTTAGCCCAAAATTTTGTTTCAATTTCAGGTTTTGA
Source organism: Prolixibacteraceae bacterium (assembly GCA_029265875.1). Lineage (GTDB taxonomy): Bacteria > Bacteroidota > Bacteroidia > Bacteroidales > Prolixibacteraceae > Draconibacterium. The sequence continues at coordinate 13,574 of JAJUGS010000052.1, read as the reverse complement.
AATAATTTTAGAATCAATCAGTATGTCGTATTCGAGTGATACTTCGTAGCACAAATCGCGGACTTTTCCTCTTTCCTGCCAGGTAAAAGTGTCATTCGTAATAATCAGAATATCATAATCAGAATGTTTATTCGCCGTGTTCTTTGCTTGCGAACCAAACAATATTACGTCAGAAATCCGGTGGTTGAATGTCGATTTCAGATGGGATTTTAAAACTTGTAATATCTTGTCATTTCTGGTCATAACACAAAAATAGCAAAAAGGCCGGAATTTAATTTCCAGCCTTTTTGAATATTTAATCCTGAACCAGTTACACATTAAAATCCTTTAATCCTTCGAAATCGAGCGTGATAAAAAGATCGTCGATCGTTTCGGAACGACGGATCTGAACCACTTCGCCGTTTTCCCTTAAAAGCAGTTCAGCCGAGCGCAGCTTTCCATTGTAGTTGAAACCCATTGAATGCCCGTGTGCCCCGGTGTCGTGAATCACCACGATATCATCGGGGTGAAGTTCGGGCAAGAGGCGGTCGATGGCAAATTTGTCATTGTTTTCGCAAAGCGAACCGGTTACATCGTACACAACCGTCCCCGGAACATTTTCCTTGCCGGCAACTGTAATGTGGTGGTAAGCGCCGTAAAGGGCAGGGCGCATCAGGTTCGACATGCAGGCGTCCAGCCCGGCAAACTTTTTAAAGGTGTTTTTTATGTGGCGCACTTTCGTAACAAGGTAGCCATAAGGACCGGTAATCATCCGGCCCGATTCGAAGAAGATTTTCAGCGGGGCCAGACCGTTGGCAACAATCATTTCTTCGTACAGTTTTTTGATTCCGGCACTCACATATTCCAGGTCAACGGCTTTTTGTTCAGGCCGGTAAGGAATCCCAATTCCTCCGCCCAGGTTGGCAAATTCAATATTGATACCGGTTTTTTCCTTTACTTCAATAATCAGTTTGAACAGAATTTCAGCCGTTTCGATAAAATAGTCAGGATCCAGCTCGTTGGAAGCCACCATGGTGTGAACGCCAAAATGTTTTACCCCTTTTTTCTTCAGCATTTCATAGCCTTCAATCATCTGCTCATGGGTAAAACCATATTTGGCATCTTCGGGGTGACCAATGATCAGGTTTCCCTGTTTCAGGTCGCCGGGATTGTAACGCATGCAAATGGTTTCGGGCAAACCGAGATTTTTTTCGAGGTATTCAATATGTGATATATCGTCGAGGTTGATAATTGCACCCAGGTCCATGGCCATTTTGAATTCGCTTAACGGGGTGTCGTTTGAGGTAAGCATAATTTCGTCGCCACTCATACCCACCCTGCGGGCAATTTCGAGCTCGGTTTCCGAACTGCAATCAATGCCAAAACCCTCTTCCCTGAGAATCTTCATCAGGTAAGGATTTGGCGCGGCTTTTATGGCGTAGTATTCCTTAAAACCTTCGTTCCACGAAAATGCCTTTATAAACCTGCGGGCGTTTTCACGCATGGCTTTTTCGTCGTAAATATGAAACGGTGTGGGGTAAACAGCAATTATTTTCTCAAGCTGTTCTTTTGAAAACGGAATACTTTTCGTTGTCATAGCATATTTTATTTCGGTAAAGGATTGCAAATGTACAATTAAACCTAAAAAATTGTAGAATTGTTCTGAATAAGAGCAGAAAAGTTGTGTTTAATTAACCTTGCAGCATCAACTTAATCAGTAACTTCAGCTGATTTTGCGGCAATTTCAATTACCGGGTGTTTTTATTCAGAAACAATACTCATTGCCGCTTTTATTCCATCGGCTGCACTCGAAATTATTCCGCCGGCATAACCACTCCCTTCACCAATTATAAACAGGTTCTCAAATCCTTCCACTTTGCCGTGGGGTTCGCGGATAACCTGAACAGGTGATGAGGTTTTACTTTCAAATCCCAGTAAAATACCATTTTCGAAACCGCGCATTTTGCGCATAAAATCTGCCAGACCGGCCTGCATCGCCGGAACAATTCTTTTCGGAAGCAACTCCCAGAGCGGGGCCTGTACCAATCCTAAAGGATAACTGCTGCGAAGTTTTGATTCTGACAGTTTTGTTTTCAGAAAATCGCTGATACTGCAGGCAGGTGCTTTATAACCACCCGAAAAACTGTAAAATGATTCTTCATATTTTTCCAGAACCGAAAGTGCATCGAGGGGCGAAACTGTTTTGCCAGCCAGTTCATCAGGGTGAATCCCGGCCACACAGGCAGCATTGGCAAAAGTGCCGCCGCGACTGTAAAAACTCATTCCGTTTACAATATTTGTTTTTTCGTAGGCGGCTGCCGGTACCACGATGCCTCCGGGACACATGCAAAACGAGAAAACCTGGTGTTGTCCGTCAGCCGGTGAAGTCAGCCTGTATTCAGCGGCTTTCACACCCGGTAACTGTGGTTTCCCCCATTGCGCCATGTTGATGATTTCCTGCCGATGTTCCATCCGGCTGCCAACTGCAAAGTTTTTAGTACGGAAAGGTACTCCATGACGGATCAACATTCTGAAAGTTTCGTAAGCCGAATGCCCGGTGGCTAAAAACAGTGCATCAGCAGGTAAATTTCCCTGCGAAGTAACCACCCCGGTAACCTTCGAATTTTTTACAACAATGTCAGTCAGCAGTGTTTCGAAAAGGATTTTTCCACCCAGGTTTTCGAAACTGTTTCTGAGATTTTGCACAATTTTCCTTAGGTTGTCGGTTCCGAGGTGCGGGTGCGCCATGTATTCAATTTCGGCCGGAGCACCGGCTTCGACATAACTTGAAAGGATAAATTTCTTTTCGAGTGAAATGTGTTTGGAACGCGAGGTAAGTTTTCCATCAGAAAAAGTTCCGGCGCCGCCTTCGCCAAAAGCGTAATTATTTTGTGGGTCGAAATGGCCGGTCCGTTCAAAATTCAGGATTGATTTGCCACGTTTCTGAACGTCGGAACCCCGTTCGAGGATGGTTACCCCGAAACCCGCTTTTTGCAAAACAAAAGCTGCAAAAAAACCGGCAGGGCCGCTGCCAACCACCACAATTTTTTCAGTTCTTTTTTTGAAAGGGATTCTCAGATTTTCAGGTTCAATTTGTTGTTCTCCGCTTTTGATTTCAGGCGAACTGACCACCACCTGGACCAGCCAGTGAATGTTGGCTTTGTTGCGGGCATCGAGGCTTTTATTTTCAATTTGTACAGAAAAATCTTTAATACGAAGCTCACGCGCAACACGGTTTCTGAGCATTTCATCGCTGAAATCGGTTGGCAGTTTAAACGACATTTTTTTTATTCCCATCTGCTGAATTGCTTTGACCGTCAAAAATATAGAAACCACTGCTGAATAAAAACAGTCTGACAGATTTTATAAAAATAACCGAAATGAGGTTTTTGCATGTAACTAAATTAAAATACGGGCGTCACATAGACATCTTCTGCAAAGATAAAAAACCGGTCCGGGGTCAGAATTTTACAGTTCACACCATTTTTTCGGTTGTTTATCGAAAAAAAGAAGGTGTTTAGAGCAGAAAAACAGAATTTTAACAGCGAAAACAGAAAACAAGCCAAAACAATTTACAATGATCAGTCTGAGTAATATTCACAAATCGTATGCAATGGGCAACAATTCGTTGCACGTTCTGAAAGGGATCAATCTTCAAATCGAACAGGGGGAATTTGTATCTATCATGGGTTCTTCGGGTTCCGGTAAATCAACTTTGCTGAATATTTTGGGTATTCTCGATAATTATGACGAAGGAACCTATCATTTGAACGGCAAACTGGTAAAAAACATGTCGGAAAAACAGGCAGCCAAACTCAGAAACGAGTTGCTGGGTTTTGTGTTCCAGTCATTCAATCTTATTTCGTTTAAAAATGCCATGGAAAATGTGGCGCTACCGCTGTATTACCAGGGAGTGAGCCGCAAGAAAAGGAATAAGATTGCCCTGGAATACCTCGATAAAATGGGATTGCTGCAGTGGGCCAACCACCTGCCCAACGAAATGTCGGGCGGACAGAAACAACGCGTTGCCATTGCCCGTTCGATGATTTCGAAACCGAAAATTATTTTTGCCGACGAACCCACCGGAGCGCTTGACTCTGCCACTTCTTTCGAAGTAATGGATATTCTCCGGGAAATCAACCAGGACGGAATTACTCTGATTATTGTGACGCATGAGCATGATATTGCAGCCATGACGCAAAAAATTATTCGTTTGAGCGACGGCAGGATATCAGAAATCATTCAGAATGGTGAACTGAAAAACTGGAAAAGCCAGTACCGACGGGAACTTGAAATTGCATAAGAACTTCAGGACAAGGCGTTCCTTGTATCTTCAACAGGCAGAAACAATTAATCAGAAAACTTAATCTATCATGTTTGATATCGACAAATGGCAGGAGATTCTGGCCACCATCAAAAAGAACAAAATGAGGACCTTCCTCACCGGGTTCAGTGTAGCCTGGGGGATTTTTATGCTGATGATCCTGTTGGGGTCGGGAAATGGCCTCAGTAATGGTGTTTCCGAAAATTTTACCCGCGATGCCATCAATGCAATGTGGCTGTGGAGTGGCAAAACAAGCATCCCGTACCAGGGAATGAAAGAAGGCCGGGAAATAAAACTCACCAACAGCGATTACGATTTAATCAAGGATATTGAAGGAATTGACAAAGCTTCAGGCAGTTATTACATCCGCGGGAATATGTTCTCATACGGAAACGAATATGGGAGTTACACCGCGGTTACCTGTCACCCTGACCTCAAAGATGTTGAATCGATTGACATTGTGGAGGGCCGATTCGTCAATGAAATTGATATTAAACAGGCAAGAAAATCAGTGGTTCTCGGGAAAGATATTTATGATGCGCTTTTTAAAGGAGAAAATGCCATTGGCGAATATGTGAGAATTAATAATATTCCGTTCAAAGTGGTGGGAATTTGCAAAGAAGGCGGTGGTACCCGTCACCGGAATGCCTACCTGCCCGTTACAACCGGACAAAAAGTATTTAATGGGTCGAACAGGCTGCATAATTTTGCTGTAACCGTGAATGCACAAAGCATTGAGGAAAGCCAGGCAATTGAAACCGCGGTACGTGAAGCCGTTGCCAAAAAGTACAAATTCGATTCGAAAGACGAATCAGCCCTCGGTTCGTACAATAAACTGGAAGATGTATTGCAAACCATGCGGATTTTTCAGGCAATCAAAATATTTATCTGGATCATCGGCATCGGAACCTTAATTGCAGGAGTTGTTGGTGTCAGCAATATTATGTTGATTGTAGTAAAAGAGCGCACCAAGGAAATTGGAATCCGAAAAGCCATTGGTGCCAGCCCTTCCTCGGTTATTGGGTTGATTCTGCTTGAATCGGTTTTAATCACCACAATCGCCGGCTATATCGGCCTTGTATTGGGCACCGGCCTGATGGAGGGACTCAATTTTATTGTTGAACAGCAATATGCTGCATCAGCAGCCACCAATGGCGGTAACGGCGAAACCATCTTCCGCAATCCTACGGTTGACCTGAATGTGGCAATCATGGCAACAGCACTGCTGGTAGTTGCCGGAACTATTGCCGGATATATTCCTGCAAAAAGGGCAGCCAGTATCAAACCGATTGAAGCGTTGCGCGATGAATAAGCCCGACCACTGCCCTCCCCTTCAGGGGTGGGAGTAAAGGAACAAGCAATTGAAAATGAAACAGAAATGAAAACAGAATCCATAACGAAACAAAAAATCACCCCTCCGGCGGAGGGGAAGGGGGGAGGCTACTATGTTTGACTTAGACCTTTGGAAAGAAATATTAAGCGCGCTGAAAAAAAACCGGATGCGCAGTTTAATGACAGCCTTCGGTGTATTTTGGGGAATATTTATGCTGATTGTGATGTCGGGCGCCGGCCGTGCACTCGAAAATGGCGTGATGGACGGAATCAAGGCTTTTGCCACCAACTCAGCATTCTTCTGGACCGAACCCACCAGCAAACCTTACAAAGGTTTCCAGCGTGGCAGAAGATGGAATTATAAAAACGATGACATTCAATACATCCGCGACAATGTAAAGGAAGTTGAATATTTATCACCCAAACTTTTCGGGCCCAACGCAAACAGTGGCGACAATACAATCAGGGGCAAAAAAACAGGGTCGTTCAACATAACCGGCGACTATCCCGATTTTTATAAAATCGATCCGTGGACTCCGGTTAAAGGCCGCCTGATTAACGAAATAGACATTCTGCACAAACGCAAAGTTTGTATAATTGGCGAACGCGTTGCCGAAGTGATGTTTGAAAAAAATGAAAATCCGATAGGTGAATATCTTCAAATAAACGGGGTCTATTTTCAGGTGGTGGGTGTTGTTCATCCCGAAACCCGCATGAATTTTAACGGAAACCGCAAAACTGAATCCATCATGATCCCGTTTTCGACCATGCAACAAACCTATAATATGGGCGATGTGGTTCACTTTTTTGCGGTTACTTCTGTTCCGGGTGTGCCGGTCAGTCAGTTGGAAGCAAAACTGAAAGACCTGCTTAAAGCAAGGCATAAAGTGGCGCCCGATGATGTTCAGGCAGTCGGTTCATTCAACATTGAAGTGGAATGGGTGAAATACCAGGGCTTGTTCAGCGGTATCCAGATTCTGACATGGATTGTGGGAATTGGAACACTGCTGGCCGGCGTGATTGGCGTGAGCAACATTATGCTTGTGATTATTAAGGAAAGAACCCAGGAGATTGGTATTCAGCGGGCCATTGGGGCAACACCCGGCAAAGTGATCATGCACATTGTGGCCGAAAGCGTTTTCCTGACCGTGATCGCGGGTTATATCGGGCTCTCGCTGGGGATTGGCTTGCTGGAACTTGCCAACATGGCGCTCGACTCGGGAAGTGATGAAGTCTTCTTCCGCCGTCCTGAAATCAGTTTTAACATGGCGGTTGGCGCGGTGAGTGTGCTCGTGGTTTCAGGAATAATTGCCGGGCTGATACCCGCCCGGCGCGCTGTAAGTATTAAACCAATTGATGCGCTCAGGGATGAGGGAATTTAGTGTGATGAACGAATGAAGATGAAAGTTATTTACGATTTACGGATTTACCATTTACTATTTATCCGGAATGAGAAATTACAGAAAACAATATAAAAACTAAAGTCATGAAAAAAGTATTGAGAATTTCAGTTATCGTAATACTGGTGGCAGTTTTCGGGGGCACCATGTATTTTTTGTACAACAAATCGAAAAAGAAACCCGAAATATTTGAAACAAAATCGCCTTTCATCAGCAACGTGGTTATGAAAACAGTGGCCACCGGCGCTGTAAAACCGCGTTTTGAGATTGAAATCAAACCACAGGTTTCGGGTATTGTTGACGAGATTTATGTTGAGGCAGGCGACCTTGTAACCAAGGGGCAGGTGATTGCCCGCGTAAAAATCATCCCCGATATGGTTAACCTGAATAGTGCCGAAAACCGCCTGAACAGGGCCAAAATCAATTTCGAGGATGCAAAAATCGATTACGAGCGCCAGCAGAAACTGTACGACAAAAATGTGATTTCGTACACCGAGTTTAAAACTGCCAAAGTTGCTTTCGATGCCGCGAAGGAAGAAGTGACTGCCGCGGAAAATAATCTCGAATTAATTAAAAATGGTGTAACAAAAACGGCAGCAACCGCGACCAATACGCTGGTTCGTTCAAATAACAACGGAATGGTGCTTGATGTACCGGTTGAAGTGGGGCATTCGGTTATTCAATCGAATACGTTTAACGATGGTACTACAATTGCCATTGTAGCCGATATGGCCGACATGATTTTTGAGGGAAAGGTTGATGAAACCGAAGTGGGGAAAATCAGGACAGGCATGCCGATTGAACTCGAAATTGGCGCAATCGACAAAGAAAAATTCGATGCAACCCTGGCCTATATTTCGCCAAAAGGAAAAGAGGAAAACGGCGCCATTCAGTTCGAAATTAAGGCTGATGTAAAATTAAAGGAAGGACAGTTTATCCGAGCCGGTTACAGTGCCAACGCCAATATTGTGCTCGACAGAAAAGACAGCGTGATGGTGATACCCGAAGGAATGCTGAAATTCGAAAACGACTCGTCGTATGTTGAAGTTCAGAAAGGTATTGAGCAGCAGTTTGAAAAACGGTATGTAAAAACCGGATTATCCGACGGTATCAACATCGAAATTACCGAAGGGTTGACCACTTCAGACAAAGTGAAAGGCGATAAAGTGGACCCGAAAAAGGCAAAAGAAGAACCCAGTAAAGGATAGTTTATTAACGTAATAAATAGTTTGTATAAATTAGCACGATTTTAACACGAAAAACAATGAAGCAACTATTCATCTTCTTCTGCGCTGCGTTCCTGTTATTCCAGGGATTGAGCACCAGTGCGCAAAATACCTGGTCGCTGCAGAAATGCATCGATTATGCACTCGCGAACAATATCCAGATCAAACAGCAGCAGGTAAATATTCAATATACCGAAAATCAGGTCAGCCAGGCAAAGTCAAACAGGCTCCCGAATCTGAATGCGCAGATTGGGAACGATTACAGTTTTGGCCGGTCGCTGACTTATGACAATACCTACAAAAATGTGAATTCATCGAGCATCAGTGGTGGCGTCAGTACAAATTTCACCATTTTCAATGGTTTCCAGCTTACCAACACGATTGAAAAGCAGGAGTTTAATTTCCAGGCTGCCATGAAAGATCTTCAAAAAGCAAAAGACGACATGATGCTGAATATCGCAGGCATGTACCTGCAAATATTATTTTCGGAAGAGATTGTATTGGTTGACGAGGCACAGATTGAAGTTACAAAACAACAACTGGCACGCACCAAGCAACTGGTTGAAGCAGGCAGCCTTGCAAAAGGTGCTCAGCTCGAAATTGAAGCCCAGCTTGCCCGCGAAGAATTGCAGCTGGTAAACGATAAAAACAACATGCAACTTTATTACCTTACATTGTACCAGATGCTTGAACTGCCGATGGCAGAAAGTTTTAAAGTTGAAAAACCTGTTTTGCCTGAAATAAAGGCCAATCTTTCGATGTTCAATTCAATTGATGTTTTCAGCAATGCCGTAAATGTCCGCCCTGAAGTTCAGGCTGCGCAACTGCGGGTTAAAAGTGCCGAGAAAGACCTCGAAATTGCCAGAGGAAATTATTTCCCCAGCCTTACTTTCAATGCCAACTATTACAACCTGTATAACAATAAATACACCGATATCACCGGAAAAAAAATTGAGTTTGGCAGCCAGTTGAAAAACAATGCCCGCTCATCTCTGGGATTAACCCTTGGTATCCCGATTTTTAACCGGTTCCAGGTGAAAAACGGAATTGCCAATGCTGAGCTGCAAATCCAGGATTACCAATATCGTTTACAAACTGTCAGCAACACTCTCCGGAAAGAAATTGAACAGGCATACACCAATGCACTGGCTGCATATAACCGGTTTGTTTCGTCGCAGAAAGCGGTTGAATCGATGGAAGAAGCTTTCCGTTATGTGGAGGAAAAATTCAATGTGGGCATGGTAAATTCGGTTGACTACAATCTGCAGAAAAACCAATTGACCAGTGCACAGTCAGCATTACTGCAGGCAAAATACGAATACATTTTCAGAACAAAAATCCTCGATTTTTATAACGGAATACCGATTGAGTTATAAAATTGGGATGGAATATCTGATAAAAAATCTCACAGCCGTAAACTGTGAGATTTTTTTTGTTTAAAATGAAAGGTCACTTGCTCAGAAAGTAGCAAGTTTTTCCAATTTAAATATATTTGCCGCCTGAACCTGAATCAACTTTATGAATATATCTCGCTATTCCACGCTGATAATGCTTGCTTGTTCGCTGCAAAGCCTTGCCGGTGTATCGCCCGTTTCGAAAAACGACACAATTCCCGACACCCATAACAAAAACTATGTATATGTGCTGAAAAAGATGCAGTCTGAAATAAAAATCGATGGAGTGGTTGATGAACCTGACTGGCAACAGGCACAAAAAGCAACCGATTTTCATCTGGTTTTGCCCGTCGATACCGGGTTTGCCCAACAACCATCAGAAATAATGATGACCTATGACGACAAAGCCTTGTATGTTGCGCAGATTTTTTACGATACCATTCCCGGGAAACGGATTGTGGAATCATTCCGCCCCGATTTTGTTTTCGGGAATAACGATAACCTGCTGATTTTTTTCGATACATTTCTCGACCAAACCAATGGTTTTTCTTTTGGTGTTTCGGCCTCGGGTGCCAAATGGGACGGGTTGATGTCGAACGGCAGCAATATCTCGTTAATGTGGGATATCAAGTGGGAATCGAAAACCAGGAATTATCCTGACCGTTGGGTGACCGAAATGCGCATCCCGTTTAAATCGGTCAGGTACCCGAAAGACAGCAGAATGTGGAACGTTAATTTCAGCCGCCTCGACCTGAAAACGAACGAGAAATCGGCCTGGGCTCCTGTTCCAAGGCAGTTCCCCACTGCATCGCTGGCCTATACCGGTAGGATGAAATTCGACGGACCGCTTCCAAGACCCCGCACGCAATTTTCTTTTATCCCTTATTTGTACGGAAGTTATGCCAATGACTTCAAAGCCGGCACCGGGGCTGAATACCGGAAAGATTTCGGGTTCGATGCCAAAGTGGGGCTTTCTTCCGCCTTAAACCTCGATTTAACGTATAATCCCGATTTCTCGCAGGTGGAAGTTGACAGGCAAATCACCAACATCGACAGGTTTGAATTACTGTTTCCTGAAAAACGACAATTTTTCCTCGAAAACAGCGACCTGTTCAGTAATTATGGCTATGAGTCGGTAACGCCGTTTTTCTCACGCAGAATCGGGCTGGATGCACCTGTGCTGGCAGGTGCCCGTCTCACCGGTAAAATCGGCAAAGATTTGCGGATTGGGTTGATGAACATGACCACCCGCGAAACAGATGATTTTGCGGTACGGAATTTTACAGTGGCTTCGGTCCAGCAGAAACTGTTTGCACGTTCCAATATCGGATTCATTTTTGTAAACAAGGAATACATGAACCAGCCTGCCAATACAACAATGTTTAACCGTGTTGCGGGTATTGATTATAATCTGGCCACCAGCAATAATTTCTGGAGCGGAAAATTCTTTTACCACCGCTCATTTCAGCCCGAGAACCCTGATAAACAATATGCACAGGGGGCATCGCTGGGTTACAACCGTACTCATCTTCAAGCCCGGTTTTCACAAACTTCGGTGGGCGAAAATTACAGGGCCGAAACGGGCTATGTCAGACGCTCCGGGTATAATTTCCTCGGGCCCGAAGTTAAATACTTGTTCGTGCCAAACGGCTGGGTGGTAAGTCATGGCCTTTCACTTGAAAATGAGAACTATTTTGACGCTGATTATCGTAAAATTGAACACGAAAATACGATTGCCTATCAATTCGAATTTTCAAATATGTCGCACCTGGAGTTTGGATACAAAGACTTTTTTGTGGAACTGCAGGATGATTTCAACCCAACAAACGATTACGATCATTTTCTTCCGGCCGGATCGAAATATGATTTTGGCGGATTGTACCTGAATTATATTTCAACCCGGAAAAATATGCTCAGCTATAATTTCGAAGTGGTAAAAAGTTCTTACTACACCGGAAATATTCAGTTTATCGATGGCAGTATTGGTTACAGGATCCAACCATACATCAATTTCAAACTGAATTTTAATTATACCGATATGCGCCTGGGCGAACCATTTGAAAACACGAAATTCGTGTTGATCGGTCCAAAACTCGATGTGACTTTTACCGATAAAATATTCTGGACCACGCTGGTTCAGTATAACGAGCAGATCGACAACATGAACATTAACATGCGTTTACAATGGCGGTACCAACCAGTTTCGGATATCTTCCTTGTTTATACTGAAAATTATGAAACAGGCAACTGGAACTCACGTAACCGGGCACTCGTATTGAAAATCACCTATTGGCTGAATTAAAAAGTATGCCGGATGCTGGATATCTGAAATTGAATATATACAGTTTGCTGGTAAACCGACAATTAAAAAATGGATTTATTGAAAAAATCAATACATTATGCTGTTCTTCTAATCTTTCCTCTTTCAGGGAAATAAAAAGGCGGCTTAATTTAAACTGACTATGATACACAAAGCAGGAATAATCATGAACGGCGTCACAGGGCGAATGGGAACCAACCAGCACCTGATGCGCTCCATTGTTGCCATTATCAAACAGGGTGGCGCAAAAATCAGCGACACGGAAACAATTATGCCCGACCCCGTTTTGGTGGGCCGCAGTGAAGCCAAACTGAAGAAACTAGCTGAAATGTCGGGCGTTGAAAAGTGGACAACCGATTTGGATTCGGTGATGAACGATCCGCAATATCAGATATATTTTGATGCACAAACCACCGGTCGCCGTGCTGATGCAGTAAAACAGGCTGCCCGTGCCGGAAAACACGTGTATTGCGAAAAACCCATCGCATCCGATACCGCCACTGCGCTCGAACTCTACCGGATTTGCGAGGAAGCCGGCGTAAAACACGGCGTGGTGCAGGATAAACTCTGGTTGCCGGGTTTGCTGAAACTGAAACGATTGATGGAAATCGGTTTCTTCGGCAAAATCCTTTCGGTGCGTGGTGAGTTTGGCTACTGGGTTTTTGAAGGGCACACGGTTCCTGCCCAGCGCCCCAGCTGGAACTATCGTAAGGAAGACGATGGCGGTATTATTGTGGACATGCTTTGTCACTGGCGGTATGTTCTGGATAACCTTTTTGGCGAAGTAAAAGGCGTTTTTTGTCTGGGCGCCACACACATTCCCGAACGGGTTGATGAGCAAGGCAATCCTTATAAATGCACCGCCGACGATGCTGCATACGCCACTTTTGAACTGGAAGGTGGTGTAATTGCCCATTTCAACTCAAGCTGGGTGACCCGCGTCCGCCGCGACGACCTTCTGACTTTGCAGGTGGATGGCACAAAAGGCTCGGCAGTGGCCGGACTGCGCGACTGCTGGACGCAACATTACGGCAACACACCAAAACCGGTGTGGAACCCGGATATTCCGAACCCAATTAACTTTTATGAGGGCTGGAGCAAAGTTCCGGAGCAGGAAGTTTTCGACAATGCTTTTAAAGCGCAGTGGGAACTTTTCCTGAAACACGTGGTAAAAGACGAACCTTTCCGCTGGAATTTACTCGAAGGTGCCAAAGGTGTTCAACTGGCCGAAAAAGGACTGGAAAGCTGGGCAAAAAGAACGTGGGTGGAAATTGGCCCTTTGAGCAGATAGCGGCAGTTTTTTAGCAGGCAGTTATTGTATTGAAAAGCTGTCATTTCGACGTAAGGAGAAATCTGTAAGTTCAGAGAGATTTAGCTTCGCTGATTTTCAATTCTCCTCGTAAACTCGTCGAAATGACAAAATAAACGAAGAAATGAGAAAAACAGCATTAATAACCGGGGGTTCGCGCGGAATCGGGCTGGGGATTGCCATTGAACTGGCAAAAGCCGGGTTCAACCTGGCCATCAATGGCGTGAGGGAACAAAAAGCAGTGCAGCCTGTTCTCGACGGACTGAAAATGTTTGGTGCGCGGGTAATTT
>JAJUGS010000407.1 GCA_029265875.1 Prolixibacteraceae bacterium | reverse complement strand
GCCCGACAAAGTTCCCACCGGCCGTTCGAGACTGAGATAACCCACCCCGATGTGGATGAGTTGTTCCAGCACAAAAATGGCTTTCCGCGTGATGGGAATGGCCATTCCATCGTCGATTCCTTTCAGAAATTCAAGTACTTCGGGCAATTCCCAGCGGCAAACCTCGTCGATGGAAACGCCGTTGATTTTTACATTCCGGGCTGCTTCGCTGATTCGCGAACCGTTACAATCCGCGCAGGTTTCGTATTTGAAAAAGCGGAGGTAGGCATTTTTCTCTTCCTCGCTGGCTTCGTCTTCGCCTTTTTCGGCCATGGCGCGTTCCAGTTTGCGGGCAAGTCCTTCAAAAGTACGGTTGTACGAAAGTTTCTCTTTCGAACCCTGAATTTTGAAAGGTTCGGAATAGAGCAGCAGGTCGAGTTCTTCAGGGGTGAAATCCTTCAGTTTCTTTTCCGTATCAACAACTTTTAAATTGATGAGTTCGTTCCACAGAAAACTGCCCGGTTTGTAATGAATGTGCAGGATTCCGCCCTCGCGGATAGATTTTTCCATATCAAGAAACAGAGACAGGTCGATTTTGGCGACTTTTCCCAGCCCATGACAATGCGGGCACATTCCCTGCGGGTGGTTAAACGAAAACAGAAACGATGCACCGAGAAATGGTTTGCCGATTCGCGAGAATAAAAGCCGCAGGTACGTATTCACTTCAGTTGCGGTTCCAACGGTACTGCGCAGGTTGTTGCCCATCTTTTTCTGGTCGATGACCATCGCGGTTGAAAGGTGCAGAATGTCGTCCACGTCGGGCCGCGAAAGCTTGGGAAGCCGTTTGCGCGCAAAAGTGGAGAAGGTTTCGATGAGCTGCCGCTGCGCCTCGGTGTAAATGGTGTCGAACAGCAGCGACGATTTGCCCGAGCCCGAAACCCCGGTGAAAGCCACCACTTTGTGTTTGGGAATCTCCACCGAAATGTTTTTCAGGTTGTTGGTGTGCGCCTTGCTGATAATGATTTTCTGAAAATTGTTTTCCATGTTTTTATTGTTTGGCGGTTACTTGTTCGAGGTAGTTTTCGGCCCACTCAATTTCGGCTTTGTACAGGTATTGCGGGCGCACTGCCAGTGCCATCCGGTGCACCGGACAGTTTTCGGCTTCGAGGTATTTCTGCAGTTCGCTATAACCGGCCAGTAATTCCCTGAGTTTTTTAATGTAGGCATTAATGCTCCACACTTTTTGCTCGTCAGTCAGCACATTCAGGTTCGAAATGGCCAGGTCGATGTCCCAGCGGTGGTGGTTGAACTCCGAGAAAAGTCCGGAGATTTCGCCGTTCAACCGCACTTTTCCAAGGTCTGAAAGTGAATAAACTTTTTGCGCCACGTTATTTGTCGATTGTTTAACCTCGCAGATTATCAACCCTTTTTCTTCCAGTTTTTTCAGGATTTTGTACACTGATGACATGGAGATTTCGGTCCAGTAACGCATATCGCGCATCCTGATTTCGTGTTCAAGGTCGTACCCGTGCATCGGGCGTTCTGATAATAATCCCAGCACGGCAATTTCTTTGTTTCCCAATTTTTCGCTCATGTGTTGTAATGTTACAATATTTAATTATGAGGCAAATATAGAATGAATTTTTATATTGTAATGTTACAATATGAATATTTTTTGACTTTGAATTTGAAATTATATAAATGCCTCTTTATCATACTGTTGAACGTAGTTTGTGGGGTTGCTTACCCGTGGTATTTTTGGTAAACCCTTTCAGGGTTTTATTTTTCTTCCTTTCCTTTTCCTCCGGTTTTAACCGGAGGTTATTCACGGAGCACACCGCTGGTGTGTTTGAATACAGGGGGTTATTGGTTTTTTCCTGTCTGTATGCTCGTTCTCCACATCCTTGAAACCGGAGGTTATTCACGGAGCACACCGCTGGTGTGTTTGAATACAGGGGGTTATTG
>JAJUGS010000371.1 GCA_029265875.1 Prolixibacteraceae bacterium | reverse complement strand
TAATCGGTTCGGGTTGAGGAATGTATGGTCCTTCGGGTTTGTCGGCAATGGCCACGCCAATACCAAAACCTCTTCTGCCATTTGGTCCTGCGGCATTTTTATTGGCCGGAAAATAGAAGTAATATTTGCCGTTTCGTTCAACACAATCGGGCGCCCACATGCTGTACGACATGGAATCGACCCACGGTACTTTTTCCTGGCTTACAATCACGCCATGGTCGGTCCAGTCTGATAGATTATCCGAAGAGAAAACATGGTAATCGGCCATGCAAAACCAGTCTTTCCGGAGGTTTTTCCCTTCGGGGGCTTTGATGTCGTGCGAAGGAAAAAGATACACTTTGCCGTTAAAAACACGTGCCGACGGATCGGCTGTAAACTGGTCGCGGATGATGGGGTTTTGGGCTGAAAGACAGTAAACCCCCATTAAAGCCAACAAGGAAAAAATAAGTTTTTGGTTTTTCATTTTATTGATTTTTAAGTTATTATCTCATTAATTTCCATTTAAACTTCTATGTTTTGTTATTAACGAACCTTGCGTTATATGAAGATTGCTTCGGTCGTTTATTCTTGCCAATGACGCCTCCTTTCCTTGTCATTTCGACGAGGAACGAGGAGAAATCTCATCGAACTTGCAGATTTCTCCTTCGTCGAAATGACAGCTTCGTTGTATCATTCCCTTTACATCTCCTCACTGATTCTGAACCAATCGAAATCGGCGTAACCTCCGGTATTTTTGGTAGCGTAATTAAACAACCCGAAACGGTAGCCCATAAAATGGGCAAGCGAATATTCCATTTTCAGCTCGTCGCCAATGGCAGTCCATGTTTTACCGTCGAGACTGTAATAAAAATAAGCGCGGTCGGCCCTGTCTATGAAATTGCAGGCGGCTTTCAGGTAAACCGTGTTTTGTTTCAGCGGAATTTTCTGAATTTCAACAGGCTTCCCACTGCCGGCGTTGACCATTACAACCAATTTTTCGCCGTTCTCCATTTTAACACCCACCTGCCCGAATTTACTTTGCAGCAAAACAAGTCCGGCAAAATCGCCGTCTTTCATTTTTGAAACATCAACCAAAGTGGCTCCCGAACAAACCGGACCAATGGTGCGCTGTGTCAGGGTGTTTCTCGACAGCACAAAAAGTGAATCGATTCTGCCGGTTTTCAGCCTTAAAAAACCTTTCCGTTCGGTAACCGACCACAGCGAA
Organism: Prolixibacteraceae bacterium; assembly: GCA_029265875.1. Classification (GTDB taxonomy): domain Bacteria; phylum Bacteroidota; class Bacteroidia; order Bacteroidales; family Prolixibacteraceae; genus Draconibacterium. The sequence goes on along the minus strand of JAJUGS010000371.1, from coordinate 1,522 downwards.
TTATCAGGATTGTGGTTCCACTGCCAAACCAATGGCAATGCGGGTTCGCCCATTTTGCGTTCGAATTCATCTGAATTGACAATTCCCGGAATCAAACTTTTGTTGGCAGGCAGGTCGAGTGTTTCGGGCACTTTCCCGTCAACACCAATCACCGGCCAGCCGTCTTCCCATTTTATAGGTACGATGTATGGAATACGGCCTACTGCGCCAAAATCGCGAAACAGGTAAGCAAACCAACGTCCGTCTGGTGTGTCAACCATACCCCCTTGTGCAACGCCCAAATCCTGAAAACCTACTTTCCCTTCCCACGGCCCGGTGATTTTATCGGCCCGGTGAATCACCACCGTGCGCATTCCGCCGCGTGGCCAGGCAATGTTAAACAGGTAGTATTTGCCGTTTGCCTTGAAAAGCTGCGACCCTTCGCCCAGACCCACATTTTTCCCGAGCGGTGCGTTGGCATCTTCAATCAAAACCCTTTCTGTTCCTTCCTTTACCCCCGAAAGGTCATCTTTCATTTCGGCAATCATCAATTTCCGTACACTCCAGATGATGTATATTTTCCCGCCATCATCGAACCAAAGCGTGTGGTCGTGGTACGCCGGCGAGAAAGTGATTTTTTCCCACGGCCCCTTTTCAATATCTTTTGTTTTGTAGACGTAGGTTTTATTGGTGGTTTGTGCAAAAGTGGAAACAATGTACATCCCCTTGTGATAGCGGATACAACTTGCCCAGGTCCCTTTTCCGTAGGTACTTTTGCCGTTTACAAGGTTCATCGCATCCACATTGGCAAGCGTGTCGTAGGCATAATTCACCAGTTCCCAGTTTACAAGGTCTTTCGATTTCATGATAGGCACACCCGGCGCCATGTGCATGGTGGTGCTACTCATGTAATACGAATCGCCCACGCGAATCATTGATAGGTCGGGCACGTCGGCAAAAATTACGGGGTTTTGTGCTTTTTTTTCCTGACCTGAAGCATTGAACGTAAAAACTGAAAATAAAATCAATGCAACTGTATAGATTGAATTTCTCATTGTTGAAATTTATTTTACTGGTTTAACGCCTTCCTTGGTTTGAATAATTTTCTGAATGGTGCCATCTTCGTTATAGTACATGTAATCGACACACACCGAACGACGATAGCTGCCGCCAGTAGGAAGTGCCCCATTGTGATAAAAGAAATACGATTTCCCTTTGTAGTCGATAATCCCGGGATGTGTGGTAAAACTGTTTTCCACGTTTTCCTGTATGATGCCACGGTACTCCCACGGACCTTCGAAACTACCGGCGGTGCAGTATTCAATCATTTCGGGTTTGGTGCCGACGCTGGCATAAACGAGGTAATAAATTCCTTTCCGCTTGTAAATCCAGGGGCCTTCGATAAAATTTTTGATTTTCAGGAAGTTAATGGGGCCGTCAATTTCGGTCATGTTTTCTTTCAGTTTTACATACCGGCAACTCAAATTTCCCCAATACATATAGGCTTGTCCATCATCGTCGATAAAAACAGTCGGGTCGATGT
>JAJUGS010000115.1 GCA_029265875.1 Prolixibacteraceae bacterium | reverse complement strand
GCATTGGCAACTTCGGTACCCACCGGCAAGCCGGTTTCCTGTTTTACCAGTTGCAGCCATTTCAGCCCAATCGATCCCACACCTTCAAACATACCGGGCCGGGTACGTGGTTTCCACACGCCCCCACGATATACAAAAACCCGTTTGTCTTGCGCCAGCAGACGGGCTGTTTCAAGCGCCTGTTTTTCGGATTCGAGACTGCAGGGGCCGGCAATCAGCAGAGGATTGTCGATTTTTGGCAACCAGGCTTTCACCGGGTTGATTTCAAGTTTCAAAGTCATGTTTATTTCGTATAAAGTTTTACAATTTTCTCTTCGTTTTTTACGAGATTGGGGCTTTCTCCATCCAGAATCGTCCTTATTTTGTTGGCATTAACAATCAATTCCATTAATCGTTCATCTTCTTTGTTAAACATGCAGTCGCGAAATTCCTGCAGGTGTTTGATGTAAACATCCAGCGATTCAACCACGTAATTTCTGTTTTGCTGAAAAATGGGATGCCACATGGTTCCCGAGCTTTTTGCCAGCCTCACGGTTGAGCGGAATCCGCCACCGGCAAGATCAAAAATAATTTTACGGTCTTCCTTATCCTGCACTGCATTGGCAAGTGCGTAAGCCGCAGCGTGTGGCAAATGCGAAATAAAGGCAGTGCTGTGGTCCTGTTCGTCGGAAGTCATGTAGGCAATATCCATCCCCAGTGACTGGAACATTTTTTCGACCAAAGCAACATGCTGTGGCCCCGAATCTTCCTGGTCGCACAAGATGGTGATCCGGTCTCTGAAAAGGTCTTCGAGAGCTGCTGTCGGACCTGAGTTTTCGGTGCCGGACATGGGGTGGGCGGCTACAAAATTCTTTCTTTTTTCGTGGTTTTTCACCGTTTCGGTAATCACTCTTTTGGTGGAACCCATGTCGGTAACCGTTGTATTGTGACTAATCAGGTCAAGTACCTTTGGCAATATTTCCACTTCTTTATCAACGGGAATGGCAATAATCACCAGGTCGGTATTTTTTACTGCTTTTTCAAGCGGTTCAATTCTATCGACCAAACCCAGTTCGAGTGCCTGTTTGGCATGTTCCGGGTTGTTTTCAACACCTGTGATGTGGGTGGCAAAATGGCTTTTGCGTAAATCTTTCGCCAGCGAACCCCCGATTAATCCCAAACCAATAATTGTTGTATTCATTTTTATTTAATAAAAAAAGGCCCCGATTTGCTTCGAGACCTTTTGGTAAAATATCCTTTATTTATAACAATATCCTACTTCCGGATCCCGCTGAAAGAGCCAAAATAAAAGTAAAACCAGAAATAGGAAATGTTAAAGTTTGCTTTCATTTTTCTTTAAATATGGCGCAAATATACAGATATATTTTAAAATTGAAATTAATAGCGCAATTTTGATGTTGATTCTTAATTTTTAGTTGCTGATTTGACAACTTTCTGCTGAAAAATTCTTTTGCCGTCGGCATTTAATAATAGCAGATACAAACCATCTGAAAGAAAATGCAAATCCACATTTGTAACAAACGAACCTGAAATATCAGAGAATGAATAATTTGACACAGTCTGTCCGTAAATATTCATCATTTCGATTTTCAGATTTTCAATCCGGTTTTTGGTGGTCAAATCAATTTTCAGACTGTTGTTAAACGGATTTGGGTAAACCATAATATTTTGAGGTGTCAGTTGTATTTCATGGTTACTTACAGGTGCCTGAATTCTCAGGTTATCAATTGTCCAGCCCCAGCCATGTGCATACGGATCGGAATGTAATCTGAAACGGATCAGGATCGTGTCGCCGGCGTTGAAATTACCGTTTTCAAGCAGGTTGATCTGCCTGGTTACAAACCAGTCGGGGACCCCGACAGTTGTAGAAACCTGGTCATCCATGTTTTTATTGTAATTGGTTTCCCAAATTGCGTTCGAACGCGAATCGTAACCGTCAGCCAGGGGAAGCCAGCTGTTTCCGTTGTCTTTACTTCCTTCAACAATCACAAAATCCCAGAAGTCATCATCGCCAAATTTCGATAACTTTTCGCCCGGTTCAACCAGGACCACTTCATCAAAACTCATGGTTGCGCCGTCTTTCAGGATAAAAGGATATTTCAGCAAGGTAAAGAAATCAAGAAAAGTATTGTCTTTATCAGGGCTTGGGTACGGATGCGGACTATGCAATGCACCGTTCGCGAATCCGCTGGCCGTGTAAATATCAAAATCAGAAAGTATAAAATCAGGGTTTTCTGAATTAAAATCATTTGAATAGTTATTTACCGGATTGAATATCTTTTCAATTCTGAATGAATAGGCTCCGTTTTCGGGCTGAATGGTTTGATTTTTTAATGAAGAAGAGTCGATTGCATAAATCCTGTAATCCACAATATCGCCATCGTTCAGCGATTGAGGAAAAATCCCGAAGTTGCCGCTATAAGATGAGGCTGAATCTTTTTTCAGGCCAAACGTTTTTCCGGGGGCCCCGTTTACCGAAAATTCAACAAAAGCGGTATCAACCCCTAAATTGTCGTCAATCAGGGCAGTAATTTCCGGGGAGTTTTTGTAAGCAACAAAATACGGGAACGGCGAATGATTGATAACCGGCGTTTCGAGGTCGGTTCCAATCTTTACCGAGTAAAATTCGACGGGCGATTCAGACGGTGAATAAAATGTACGTTTTACAACATCCGCTGCACTTACAAAATAATCGATTTTTTCTGTCCCTGGTTTCGGGTTAATTATGGCTTCAAACGTTTGTGGATCATTACCCGGTTTAAACAGAACTGAATCTTTTGTTTTAAACGAATCAGGAGAATAAAAGAGTTTTACAGAACTGCTGTCAATGTTGTTATCGCTGACAATGCGCAGCTTAAAAACAAGGGGTTTCAGCATTTCTGTATCTTTGGGCTTTTCGAGTTTCAGGATCATTGTTTTCCATCCAATATCATCCAGAATCCCCCTTGTGATAGGCCCCGGATCATGTATTGCCTCACCTTTCCCGATAGCATGTGTCATCAGTGAGTTTTCATCGGAATTCGGGTAGGTTTCATCATCAAGATGATAAACACTTGACCCGTCGCTCCAGGTTGATGGCGCGTACAACCGGGTTTTGCTACGTCCGCTGTAGTTTTTTGCCGAAATGCTTTCTGAAAACAGAGCCTGGGAAGTTAAGGCATTGTATAGTTTCAGGGTTGCTAACTGGTAAAAAGTAGTGTCGGTTAAACGTCGGTTGTTTCCATCGGTTACCATCATATCAAATGCAGCAATATCTCCCGATTTGCCGTACTCTCTTCCATACATTCCTGTTTTATTGCTTACAAAGAAAAATCCGGTAAATCCCAGTCCATGACCTATTTCGTGCAGTGCTACTGTTACAAAATCATATAATTCAGATGGGGTTTGTCCATCGGTTCCCAGGTACCATTTAATGTCTTTATTAAATGTAACTTCAATATCGGGAACTGACTGGCTGTTAATTTCTTTCCCGACAATTCTTTCAACCACGGCAACCGGATAATACCGGTTTTTATGAGGTACATTTTCAAAATCACTGAAATAGTCAGCCGGACCACCCTGTGCCAGTGTATTGGTCCCCAGCGAACGCCAGTTGATTTTCATCCTGATCGGAACATCAGATTGTAACAACTGCTCCCAGATTGAAACGGCGTATTCAAGGGCTGGCTTGGCATTTGCCGGGAAAAGGCTGTAAGTAATTACAAATTCCGATTTTTTTTCGTTGGCTGATTTTAGCAGAAATTCTTTTGGCGGCGGGATGAATGATTTTTCTGTTTTATAAGACGCATAACAAATCACGGGTGGAAATTCCAACCGTTTCTTATTCCTGAATTTCTGTGAACTGCCGGCAAAAGTAATCAGCAGTAATAATAGTATGGTAACAATAAATTTCAAATTCACTTTTTGTAAAGTGACAAAAATACAGGATAATTGTTCTGAATATTTTTACATTCCCGAAATTTTAAGAGGTTCTTTTTCCTGTGATTATATACAAAAAGAAATGCTGAACAATCAGCATTTCTTTTGTAACTTCTGCATCAATAAAGCATAATTGCATCAATCATGTATTAAATTATCTGGCTTTTCTTTGAGAAAACCAGGTTAAAAAGAATTACAACTGAAGTAACTAATCCTACAATTGCAGCTGCGAAAGCGACCAATAAAAGTGTTTTCATAATCTATTGTTTTATGATTCGTTTTGTAATTATGTTGTTGTTCATATCTTTTATACTTGCCAGGTAAACGCCTGATTTTACCGAAGAAAGGTCAACCTTATAGGAGGGATTAAATTGGATATCACAATTAGGTTCATTGAAAACCACCCTGCCCATCAAATCTGTAATTTTAATTTCAACAGTTGATTGCGCCTCTAAATTCATACAATCAAAAGTCAGTGATTCCCGGCATGGATTCGGATAAACATTGACATTTTCTGTACCTAGTTTTTCTTCGTTATTAGCCGTTGTTGTTGATACGTTACCAGTCTGGTCATCCCAGCCAATTTCAGCCAGTACAGATAACAGGCCTTCGCTGATTTTGTGTATTGCTTCACCTTTAAAAGCATAGGCTTTCATAAATTCGTCGGTGTTCTCGGTGCTTTTCAGATGGTAAATGCTTATTCCGTTCAACCAGGTAGGAGGGGCATATACAGGAATGCTTTCAATTTTTGCTGATTTTGTGGCGTAATTGATGTTAAGTGAATTGGAGGTGAGTTGGTTTGTTAATTCAACCGAAGGACAGGGAAAAATCGAATTGTCGGCAATCCTGAGGTTTTCCCTGTTAAAGATGTAATAGTCGTAAATGGCAGGTGCGTTGCTGCTGTTCGAATATTGGGCAATACCGTTGTCGTTTTTGAAGAATCCTGATATTCCCAGACCATGTCCGATTTCATGCAAAACAGCAGTGACAAAATCATATTTTGTTTCAGGAGTTTGTCCGTTTTCCCCAAAGTACCAGGAAGCAGTTTTGTTGAATGAACAAATAATATCCGCTTCATCAGTTTTGTTAATCTCCCTGCCGGTAATTTTTTCAGCCAGTGCAACAGGATAAAAAACATTGTTTACCGGAGTTCCTCTGAAGTTTCTGTAAAAAACTGCAGGTTTCCCTTCGCCGAGTGTATTGTTGTTTAAATTTTCCCATTTGGCCAAAACCCTTATTTTAATTGGTGAAGTGATTTTCTGATCCCAGATAGAAAGTGCAAACAGAAATGCACCTTTGGCCTCTTCCGGGAAATTTTCAAAAGATACTTCAAAGGTTTTCAGCGTGTTGGCCGATTTGAGACTAGAAACATTTACTTCAGATGGAGTAAACGAACGATTGATTTCATCAAGGGCAATGTTTACCGAATTTTGAGGTTCGGCAGATTCCCCGTTCAGGTGTTGCTGACTGTAAGCAAAATTAACTGCAACCAAACAAATCAGTGAAATTAGCGTCCTTTTCATTTCTATTCGATTTAATGATCGCAAAACCATAAACCAAATATTGTTTTCGACAGAAATTGCCAGACAGAGATACAAAACTCACTTATTAACTTGCCGTAGATTTGCAGGAAAAGCTGATTGAACGGGTTTGTCTGTAATTCAATCGATGGGTTTGTAAAACAACCTGTAATTCTTACAGCATTTAAAACTGAGCCCTCTGCCTCAATTTAATTTTTAAAATATGTCCTTTGGAGCCTTAAAAATGCGTCACCAAATTAAGGAAACCAAAGCGCCTGTCTTATGACAGTTTTATTTTATGGGTTTGCAAGTGTAAACATAAGAATTTTATTTTTTTATTCCAAGCATTTTTTTAGTTTAGTTTTAAGAAAAAAATCAATTTCTAAAAAGTTATGAGATATTTATTAACAGCATTATGGTCTGTATCACTAGTATTTACGCTTGTTGCAAAAGATAAGAAGGAAGAATTGTATAACGAGAAATACAGGCCACAATTTCATTTTACTCCTGAAAAAAACTGGCATAACGATCCCAACGGGCTTGTATATTACGATGGCGAATATCATTTGTTTTACCAGTATAACCCCAAAGGAACTGATTGGGGCTACATGCACTGGGGGCATGCTGTCAGCAAAGATTTGATTTACTGGGAGCATTTACCCATTGCGATTTATCCCGATAATCAATCAGAAGATAAAGAATTATGTACAGCATTTTCAGGCTCAGCAATTGTTGATGAACATAATTTATTGAAGAAACAGGAAGGGAATAACAAAACCTTAGTTGCTTTTTATACCAGTCAGAAGTGTGGGCAACGAATTGCCTACAGCACCGATAAAGGAAGAACCTGGACAAAATGGGAAAACAACCCGGTGATCCCGTTTGATGAAAAAGATGATGCCAGGGATCCTAAAGTTTTCTGGCACAACGATTCACAAAAATGGGTGATGGTACTTTATCGGAAAAACGGGGAGGGTGATTCATCAAAAGGCATTTCGTTTTATACCTCCGAAGATCTTGTAAACTGGCAATGGAGAAGCCATATTAATGGATTTTATGAATGTCCTGATCTTGTAAAATTACAGGTTAAAAATCGCCCTGAGGAATATAAATGGGTGCTTTTTGATGGCGATGGCAGCTACCTGATCGGTAATTTTAACGGAGAAAAATTCACGCCCGAGACAGAAAAGTTGAAAAGCGATTTCGGGGCCAACTATTATGCAACCCAAACCTGGTCCAATATCCCTGAAAACGATGGAAGAACCATTCAGATTGCCTGGATGCGTGGGGGCGATTTCCCGGAAATGCCATTTAAGGGGCAAATGACAATACCCTGCGAACTTTCTTTGACCAAATTCAGCTATGGGTATAGGTTAATAAGAAAACCAGTGGAAGAGCTGGAAAAGGTTCAGGGTAAAAAATACAGTTGGGAGAACAAAATTCTGATACCGGGAATTAACGAAAACAAAACAAAAAATGTTGATAGCGATTGTTTGCAAATTAAAGGTGTGTTTGATCTGAAAACATCCGATAATTTTGGTTTTATTGTGAGGCATAGTAAGAAAATTCCCGGAACCGAGATTTTATACAATGTCAAACGCGAAACTCTTTCCGTTTTAGGCACCTTGATTCCATTACCTGCCACAGAGAATAAAATTACGCTTGAAATATTGATCGACCGTTCTTCGATCGAGATTTTCGCCAACGGAGGGCAAACGGTGATATCCAATTGTTTTTTTCCTTCCGATGGAAAAGAACTAATATTATTTACAAACGGAGGAGAACTGGGAATTGAAAAGCTCGATATTTACGAAATGAAATCAATCTGGGAACCCCCAAAGGTAAAATAATTGATTTATTGGCTATTTATTCAGAAAAGCTTCTGCAATGATCAGGTCGGCAGGAGTGGTTATTTTGATGTTTTCACGGTTTCCTTCTACCAGGTTTATTACATTACCAGTGCTTTCAAGCACAGTGGCATCGTCGGTAAAATTTGTGTGAGTTGCCTGATTATAAGCTGATATAATCTGGTTTGACAGAAAAGTCTGCGGTGTTTGTACAAGAAATATCTTAGAACGGTCAGCAGGAAAACTATGACCATTTTCAATAATTCTTACAGAATCGGTTACCGGAACGACAGGTAACGCATTTCCTTTTGCGATTGTGGAGTCGATGCAATTTTGCAGGGTTTGTACCGAAACTAAAGGGCGCACGGCATCATGAATCAAAACAATCCCATCTTCTTCAATCATTTTCAGGCCGTTTTTTACTGAATGAAACCTGGTTTCTCCTCCTTTTGCCAGTTTGAATGATTTAGTGAAATTGTGTTTTTTGCAAAGTTGTTGCCACAAATTAAAATGGTTTTCGGGTAATACAAGGATGATTTTAATTTCGGGGTCAAACTGTTCAAATCTCAGAATTGTATGCATGATGATAGGTAACCCGGCAATTTCCAGGAATTGTTTTGGAGTTTCGGCTTTCATTCGTGTGCCGCTGCCACCCGCCATTATCAAAGCAAATATTTTCATAAATTAGTCGTTCTGTAAAATTGAAAGATGTAAAAATAAATTAAAAATAAGGTGATGGATAAAGTATTGGATTTTTTGAGGGAGCTTGCAGCTAACAATAACCGTGAATGGTTTCAAAAAAATAAAAAATGGTACGACGAGAGTCGGAATAAAATATTATTTCTGACTGAAGTACTGATCAGCGAAATCAGAAAGTTTGACCCGACTGTCCCAGTTCTGAACCCTACCGATTGTTTGTTCAGAATATTCAGGGATGTGCGGTTTTCTCAGGATAAAAGTCCATACAAAACTAACTTTGGCTGCTACATCGCACGGGGTGGGAAAAAGGCGAATTTTGCAGGTTACTATCTGCACATTGAACCCGAATCGAGTTTTGCCGGTGGCGGTATTTACATGCCCGATCATGAAACGCTGAAAATGCTGAGGGAATACATGGCCGAAAACGGTGAAGAATTTTTGTCAATTATCAGAAATAAAGAATTTCAGCAAATTTATCCGGAGATGTATGATGATAAATTGAAAACTGCTCCCAAAGGATTTTCTCCCGAACATGAATTCATCGATATTTTGAAGTATAAATCGTTTGCATTCACGCACAAAATGGACGATCGGGAAGTTTTAAGTGAAAATTTTGTCCAGGGTATATTGCAATATTACAGGCATTTAAGCAGTGTAAATAGGTTTTTAAACCACGCCATCCAAAAATAAACCCCCAAAAGGGGTTACTTTTGCCCCGATAACAGAACATATCTGTATAAGACCCATTTTTTTATCTTCCCGATTTCAAAAAATAATCCCCGGTCGTCCTGACCGGGGTACTTTTTTATTGTTTCAGTGATTCATGATTTTATAAACAATCTTTAAACATTACGCACGAGCAATAACTGTAATGTATATTTTTGGCAGCATAACATCAAAAATCAAATCTGTATGAAAAAAATTCTGCTGTTTTTTACACTGTGTGCCTTTGTAGTAAGTGTTAATGCTCAAAACATTCAAACCCATTACGACTTTGGGAAAGACCGGAAATTTGTGACAACAACGGTTGAAATGTTTAAACCAGACAAACTTGGCAATACTTTTTTCTTTATCGATTTTGATTATGGGATTCCAGGTCAGGAATTTATGAGTAATGCCTATTTTGAAATCGCCAGGGTAATGACGATCAAAAAGTCTCCCTTCGGAGTTCATGCTGAGTACAATGGCGGATTTGGCAAAATCAATAATTCCGATCATTTCTTTTCAGTAAACAATGCCTGGTTGGGTGGGGTTGATTACTCATGGAATGCCGGAGATTTTTCAAAAGGGTTTTCCTTAAAAGCGCTTTATAAAGAGATTCAAAAGAAACAACATTCTTTCCAGTTAACTGGAGTTTGGTATGTAAATTTTGCCAAAGGGAAAATGTCTTTCACCGGTTTTGCCGATTTCTGGAAAGAAGACTCAGATTTCAATTTTGACGGAACAACAGATGCAACTTTTACTTTCCTGAGTGAGCCACAGCTATGGTATAATATTAACAGCCACTTTTCATTTGGATCGGAAGTGGAGTTAAGCAATAATTTTGCCGGAATGGAGGGTTTTAATGTAATGCCGACCCTTGGCGCAAAATGGACATTTTAACCAATAAATGAAAAATATATGCTTGAAAAATTTTTCAACCTTTCAGAAAATAAAACCACGGTTAAAACCGAGGTATTGGCAGGTATTACCACCTTTATGACCATGGCTTATATTCTGGCTGTAAACCCTGATATCCTCAGTGCTGCCGGAATGGACAAGGGTGCTGTTTTTACGGCCACCGCTCTGTCGGCTTTAATTGCCACTTTGGTAATGGCTTTGTATGCAAAATTACCTTTTGCCTTAGCGCCTGGAATGGGTTTAAACGCCTTCTTTGCCTTCACTGTTGTGCTCGGAATGGGCCATTCATGGCAATTTGCTTTAACCGCAGTATTTATCGAAGGATTAATTTTTATTCTTCTCACCGCATTTAATATCAGGGAGATGATAGTGAATTCGATTCCAATGAACATGAAACACGCAATATCGGTTGGGATCGGATTGTTTATCGCATTTATTGGATTAAAAAATGCCGGAGTTATTGTTAGCAGTCCTGCAACCTTTGTCGCACTTGGCGATATTACTAATTTAACTGAAAACGGAGGCGCTGCTGTTGCTTTGGTAACATTAGTGATTACAGGTGTTTTATTGGCGCTCAGAGTTAAAGGTGCGTTGTTATTGGGAATCATAATCGGTGCTATTATCGGAATTCCTTTCGGCATTACTCATCTGCCAGCCAGTTTTGACTTAATGCCCCCTTCATTGAGCCCGATTTTTGCAAAATTTGAATGGACCCAGATTTTTACATTAGATATGCTGCTGGTGGTTTTCACATTTTTGTTTGTTGATATGTTTGATACAGTTGGAACACTGATCGGTGTCTCATCAAAAGCAAATATGCTCGATAAAGAAGGTCGTGTGCCACGTGTAAAACAGGCGTTGATGGCTGATGCCTTGGGTACAACTTTTGGTGCAATTCTGGGAACATCAACAGTAACAACCTATGTTGAAAGTGCAGCAGGAGTTAGCGAAGGCGGCCGTACCGGGCTCACATCATTAACCACAGCAGGCCTTTTTCTGTTGGCTATTTTCCTTTCTCCATTATTTCTGATGATTCCGGGTGCAGCTACAGCTCCGGCGCTTATACTTGTGGGGGCTATGATGATGTCGCCCGTAAAAAATATTGATTTTGATGATTTTACTGAATCAATTCCCGCATTTCTCACCATTGTGATGATGCCATTAACATATTCAATTTCTGAAGGGATACTGTTTGGTGTTTTATCGTTTGTATTATTGAAAGTCCTTACGGGTAAATTCAAAGATATTTCAGTGGTTACGGTTGTTCTGGCAATATTATTCCTGTTAAAATTCCTTACTCAATAAAAGAGGTTTAATAACATAATCATAAAAGGCAGGTTAATTTCCTGCCTTTTTTGTTATACAATCGTTTAAAAAATACATTTAACAACGCTACAGCTATTTTCTAAAATGTTATTTTTGCGCTGCAATGGGTTGTTAGCTCAGTTGGTTTAGAGCATTACCTTGACAGGGTAGGGGTCACTGGTTCGAATCCAGTACAACCCACATCGAAAATCAAAAGGCTGTTCAAAAAACAGTCTTTTTTTATTACCCTAAATTTTGCCCCAACCAAGCAGTTTTGTGCTATTTTCATGCTTTTAAAATTCAACCTGTATGAAACTGATCTCATATTTTAGCATCACACTGATGCTGTTTTTGTTTATCAATAAAAGTATTGCCCAATCACCTGTAAAAGCTGAATGGTGGTTAACCAACACCGATAAATCGGCCTTGCTGAAAAAACAAAGGGCGCTATTACCGGTTGTACAAAATCAAAATATGCCGGTGGTTTTGGTTGATGATACCCGCCAGTACCAAAGCATGGATGGTTTTGGGTATGCACTTACCGGAGGCAGCGCCATCCTGATGAATGCCATGAATCCTGAAGCAAGAAGTGCCTTGCTGAACGAACTTTTTGGCAACCGCGAAAACGAACTGGCTGTTTCGTACCTGCGCATCAGCATTGGGGCGTCCGATCTCAGCGACCGGGTTTTTACCTACAACGACCTGCCTGCCGGAGAAACCGACCCCGAAATGAAAAAATTCAGCATTGAACCGGAACAGAAAGACCTCATCCCGGTTTTGAAGGAAATCCTGAAAATCAATCCGGAAATCAAAATTATGGGTTCGCCGTGGACCCCGCCGGTGTGGATGAAAACCAACAAAAACTCGAAAGGAGGTAGTCTTTTACCCGAATTTTATGATGCTTACGCACGCTATTTTGTAAAATACATCCAGGCCATGAACAAGGAAGGAATCCGGATTGACGCCATTACCATTCAAAACGAACCGTTGCACCCGGGCAACAACCCAAGCCTTTTGATGCCGGCTGCCGAACAGGCTGCCTTTATCAAAAAAAGTCTCGGGCCCGCATTTCGCCTGGCAGGAATCGATACCAAAATCATTATTTACGACCACAATGCCAACCGGATTGACTATCCGCTCGAAATTCTGAACGATGAGGAAGCCCGTCAATACGTCGATGGCTCGGCATTTCACCTTTATGAAGGAGGAATCGATGCCCTGTCGGAAGTTCACGTTGCTTACCCGGATAAAAACCTCTACTTTACCGAACAGTGGGTGGGTGCGCCGGGCAATTTTGCCGGTGATTTTAACTGGCATGTTGAAAATCTGATCATCGGGGCATCCCGAAACTGGTGCAAAACAGTGATTGAATGGAACCTGGCTGCCGACCCGAAACAGGACCCGCACACTGAAGGCGGTTGCACACAATGTCTTGGGGCTGTCACCATCAACGGAAATATTGTTACCCGAAATCCTGCCTATTATGTTATTGGCGTGGCTTCGAAATTTGTTCCGGCCGGCTCGGTACGGATTGAAAGTAACCTTCCCGAAAATCTTCCCAATGTGGCTTTTAAAACACCCGAAGGAAAAATTGTGGTGATTGTGCTGAATAACAGTAAAACTGTGAAGATTTTTCAGCTTAAATTGAAAGGTAAATATTTTGAGACCAGCCTGAAAAGCGGGTCGGTTGCAACCTTCGTGCTCTAACCGAAAACAGAATTGCTGCTAAAAACATTTTTCCGTACCTGATTTTTCCATGCCGCCTTCGCCCGAAGCCACCGCCACAATGTTTTTCACGTTGGGCAAAACCGGGCGTTCCATGTCGTGGATAAACTTCACGGCTATGTTTTTTTCCTGTTTTCCGCACTTTTTTGCAATACCCACGTAACTGCTTGTAAATCAATTGCAGGTTTGTAAATTTGGGTGTTGCAAAATTTTTCAGATGTTTGTAAGAGAGTTAAAAAATCGCAGTGGAAGTATTAGCATACAGATAGTTAGCAAGTCCAGAGGTAAGTATAAAGTAGTTAAATCGTTTGGTTCTGCCACCACACGGCAGGAAATCGAAAAGCTTACCCAGTTGGCCCAACAAGAGATTGAACGGTTATCTGAACCACTCTCATTGTTTTCTTCTCAAGATGATATTCTTGTGGATAAAGTGTTTGAATCGCTTCATAACTCCAGTATT
>JAJUGS010000148.1 GCA_029265875.1 Prolixibacteraceae bacterium | reverse complement strand
TTCATGGTATTGGTATGTGGCGGTGGAATTCTCCCCGCTATCCAGGGAAAAGTTGCTGATATTGCAGGCTATATGCCAAGTTACTGGGTTATTTTTGCCGGGTTGGCTTATCTCCTGTATTATGCTTTAATTGGAAGCAAAGTAACCAAACGAGCTGATGATTTGAAAATTTAATTAGGCTGATATTAATTAGTATTCTGATTATACACATCAGGTCAATTCGGAATGAATATAAAAGCCACTTCTTTCACAAGAGTGGCTTTTTTATCAAAACGGATAATTGATTTTTAAAATCAGATAAATTCAAATAGCGGAGAAAAAATTAACATGAAAATTTCAAAATAAAATGTATTTTCGACGCTTAATTAATAATCTGGATTTAAACCAAAAAAATTAAAAACTATGACGTTACTGGACTGGATCTTTTTGGGCATTTTTGGAGTTGCCCTGATCGGTATTATTGTCTGGGTGATTTTGAAAAAGGACAAAGATACCACAGACTATTTTCTGGCAGGCCGTGATGCAACCTGGATTGCAATCGGTGCCTCAATTTTTGCATCAAATATTGGTTCGGAACACCTGGTCGGGCTGGCAGGTTCGGGTGCCGAAAGTGGTATGGCAATGGCACATTGGGAAATGCATGGCTGGATGATCCTGATGCTTGGCTGGTTGTTTGTTCCGTTCTATGCACGCAGCAGGGTTTTTACCATGCCCGAATTCCTTGAACGAAGATATAATCCACAGGCTAGATCGTTCCTCTCGGTTATCTCGCTGGTTAGTTATATTTTAACAAAAGTGGCTGTAACTGTATATGCTGGCGGTGTAGTATTTAAAGATGTATTTGATATTGAGTATATTACTATTTTAGGTTGGGATATTGATTTCTTTTGGATAAGCGCAATCGGACTCGTGATTCTGACAGGCATCTATACAACACTTGGTGGAATGAAAGCAGTACTTTATACATCTGTTTTACAAACGCCCATTTTGCTTTTAGGTTCTATTGCTATTTTAATTATAGGGTTGATAAAGGTTGGTGGCTGGAACGAAATGATGCAGATTTGCCAGGTTCATCCTGCAAATGAATATGGAGATGCAATGACCAGTTTAATGAGATCTCACCTCGACCCGAAATTTCCGTGGACAGGTGTAATTCTGGGTTCGGCAATTATTGGTTTCTGGTATTGGTGTACCGACCAGTTTATTGTGCAACGCGTACTTTCAGGCCGTGATATGAAACAAGCGCGCAGGGGAGCAATTTTTGGTGCTTATCTTAAGCTTACTCCTGTTTTTATTTTCCTGATCCCCGGTATGATTGCTTATGCACTGACCCAGAAAATTGATCCCGCAACCGGGCAACCCATGTTAAACCTTGCCAGCAACGATGCAGCATTTTCTACGCTTGTAAAGGTTTTACTTCCAAAAGGTTTTACCGGAATTGTGGTGGGGGGTATTCTGGCAGCATTGATGAGTTCGCTTGCCTCGTTGTTTAATTCCTCCGCTATGCTTTTTACTGTCGATTTTTACCAAAAATACAGGCCAAACAGAGACCCTAAACATTATTTGCTAATTGGCCGCATTGCAACCGTTGTTGTTGTTATTCTGGGTATCCTCTGGATACCTGTCATGAAAAGTCTTGGTAAAGTTCTTTATGAATATTTACAGGATGTACAATCGTTACTTGCTCCGGGTATTGCCGCCGTTTTCTTATTAGGTATCCTCTCTAAAAGAACCACGCCAGCAGCCGGCATTTGGGGGCTTGTAATCGGTTTTACTTTAGGGATGCTCAGGTTAGGTTTAAGCATTTTCAAAGGCAGTATCCCTGAAAGTTCGTTTATTTACGATTTAATTTTATCGCACAACTGGCTACATTACGAAATATATCTTTTCGTTATCGTAATCATCTCAATGATCATCATCAGTTACTTTACCAAGAAAAAAGACCCGGCCTCTATTATCGGGCTTACAATGGGATCGGCAACAGCCGAACAAAAGGCTGAAGTCAGAGATTCATATAACAACTGGGATTTAATCAACTCAGGTATTGTCATCGTTATAATTATTGCTTTTTATGCCTATTTCTGGTAGAAAGCACTTGTTGATAAAACATGAAAATAGCTGTCCGTAAGGGCGGCTATTTTTTTTATATTAGGGCAAACAAATTACAGAATGTACGATATAATTGGCGATGTACATGGATATGCTTCATTGCTTAAAAAGCTTTTGTTGCATTTAGGGTATGTAAAAACTCCGGACGGGTATAAACATGCTGACCGTAAAGCAGTTTTTGTAGGCGATTTTGTTAACCGCGGGCCTGAAATCAGAAAAACGGTAAAGATTATCAAGAAAATGGTGGAAAATGGAAATGCGTTGGCAATTCTGGGTAACCATGAAATTTATGCAATAACTTATTCGCTGAAAGATAAAGATGGTACTTTCGTAGTTAAATCAAAAAGGAAAAATTACCTGGCACTGCATAAAACCATACGTGAATACGCAGGTTTTAACGCTGAATGGAAGGAACATATTGATTGGATGCTGAAGCTGCCACTGTATCTCGATTTAGGTGATATCCGTATTGTGCATGCGTGTTGGTCGGATTCGGTTATAGATTGGATTAATGAGAGCAAAACGAAAGGCAAAACTTCAAAAGATATATTTAAAAAAGTTTATAAAAAGCCCAAATCTAAAACCGCGAAAAATATCAATATTCTTACCAAGGGAATTGATTTTAAAATGCCCGGAAATCTGAAATTGATCAATAACAAAGGAATTTCCCCCCAGTCATTCAGGTTACGCTGGTGGGAAGATTTAAGGGGGAAAACTTTTGAAGAAATATCATTTGAAAGCAAATTTACTTTACCTGCATATGAAATTCCTTCTCACCTGATGCCCATTTTGCCAGGATATTCTGAAAATGAACCAATTGTTTTTTTTGGACACTATTGCAGACACAACGGGCCTTTTATCATCAAACCAAATATTTGTTGTGTCGATTCCTGCGTTGCCGGCAGCAAAACCCTTATCGCTTACTGCTGGAATGGTGAAAAAATACTTAATCCGGCGAACCTGGTTCATATTCGTAAGTAAATTATTGGAATAACAGCTTGAAATACAAATGTTTGATGATATTTCAAAAAAATTATACAGATTATTGCAGTAAAAGAAAGAAAGTATATATTTGCAACACCTTTTCAAAAAGGTCGATTCTTTGAAAGATTGATTAAAAAAATGGTGCGGTAGTTCAGTTTGGTTAGAATATCGGCCTGTCACGCCGAGGGTCGCGGGTTCGAGTCCCGTCCGCACCGCTAAAGGGAGATTTTTTCTCCCTTTTTTCATTCCCTGAGCTTATCGGTTTGCAGCAATTAATACAATCATTTATAAGTTTCTTACAATGCGGGAAATCGTGTCCGGCTAAAAATTTTCAATTAACCGGACAAATCAGGTTTACCACAAAAACTTCGTGTTACTGTTTGTCCGGTGTTGCCACTAAAACAGCGTGATTGGTTTAATTTTTCGAGAGGAACGGTTTGTTGAAAAACATCTTTACTTTCCAAAACTGTAAATAATGGAAAGTTGTTGCTGGTTATTGAGTTCTTGCCAGTCAATTATATGAAACGACCAGTTAAACCGGGCTTTTACTTTTTCCTGATTCACAAAATTCCAAATCAGGTCGGTTCGTGCGTAATTTCCGGCACGGTAAAAGTGGTCGCCAAAAGCAAACCTATGACCGTTACCCGAATGTAAAACGGTTTTTATAGCCAGGTTTTTCCACTTTCCATAAGCTTCGGCAAAAAAACTGTTGGATGATTCAAACCCATCGGTAACACTTCTTTCGCGGTGTTCAGAATTCAGAAAACCAGCTTTCAGATATCCCTTAAATATTGAGTTTTCATTAGTGCGAATTCCAGCCAGCAATGACAGCCCGAGGTAGTCCTTAATATGCTGTCCCGGAATTCTGATTGCAGGTGTTGCCACATGGGTAATTAAGAGAAAATTCTCGAAAAAGAAATTTCCTTGATAGATTTCACCTG
This sequence comes from Prolixibacteraceae bacterium, assembly GCA_029265875.1. Classification (GTDB taxonomy): domain Bacteria; phylum Bacteroidota; class Bacteroidia; order Bacteroidales; family Prolixibacteraceae; genus Draconibacterium. Next base: position 7,425 of record JAJUGS010000148.1, on the reverse strand, counting down.
ATAATCCCGTTGTAAACATTTCCCGGTTTACGTCAGTCTGTCGTGAAAGCCAATCAATAAAAGCATTTTGCCAACCCCAGTTCCAGGTATATTTACCATAAATTCCTTCAATATTTGGCCGATAATAAAGCAATGTATCGGTCAGCATTGCCAATGGAAAATTTATCTTATCGCGCCGTGAGAATGAACCAAAAAGAAAATCGATTTGCTGATTGTTAAATTGGTAATAAATAGTTGGGTTTATTTTTTGTGCATCGACCTCACTGCCAAATTCATACAGATAGCTAAAACCCAATCTTATTTTGTGGTTTTCAGATGAAATGCCACCTTCAAATGCTGTTCTTGTACCCAGAATAGTTTGTGGAAATCCGTAATCGTTAAAATATTCACGATTGTCGCCAATGCCTTCAAAAAGAACCCGGTAGTCAAAATTCTGTGAATTGGCAAACAACGCAGAAACCCCCAAAATAATAAACAGCAGATTTTTCATTTTTTATCAGATTTTGGCTGCGAATGTAACAAAACGGTTATAAAATGCGCTTCAACAGTAACTTAAATGTTGCGGATAAAGTGATTACGTTAAGTGTCTTTAAAATTCCAGTAAAATATTATTTTGTCAGTCGCACAAAATGTAGTTGTCTTTTCTGGGATTAATAATTAAAACCGGCAGGTTTCCTGCCTTTCTCAAAATTTTCTTCTCCGGCAGACCAATCAGTCTGTCTAATGGAGTTATTACGGAACTGCCTAAAATCACGAGCAAATCACAATCAGAAGCAAGTGCCAGGTCGAGCGCTTCAAAAGCATTCTGAAAACTCGATTTTGCCCCTTTGTAAATTTTGTGCTCAATTTTAAATTTCTGAAACAGCTTTTTGGCAAGTGCTGCATTGTATTTCACCTGTTGCTGGTCGTCTTTGTTTTTCTGATTGGCGGCTACAACCACCAGCGCTGCTTCGTTAAACCGTCCGAAATAGGAGGTCCACACAATACTTTCACTGTTTTCCTTTCTTAAATCAACCGGCAAAACCACTTTTTTAAATTCCGAAAAATGTTCCGAGTTTTCGTTTACAAACAAAAACGGAACCGGACTTTCTTCCACCGCAGGGGCATATTTTGAAAAATTCTCCGAGCCTGCCACCAAAATGATGGCTTCGTAGTCATCGGCCAGTTTTTCGGGCAGGTTTCTTGGTTTGTTGGCTGTAATAAGGGTTGAAACCGGGAGATTTGGCAACTCATTTTTAATGGGAACCAAATATGCCGCCAGCTTTTGTTTTACTTCCCCTGCATTGTTTATGCTTTTCTTGTCTGAATTGAAAACCAGACAAAGTTCTTTTTTAAATATCGATGCAATTCTGATTCCGTTAATTATCAGGTTTTTGTCGGTGTTTTCAAGGGTGAGTAAAACAACAATTTTCTGCGCTTTTGATTCTGACATCGGTGTTTCATTTCGGTGTTTTAAAACTACGCAAATTGAAATATGTCAGCAATGGTTGCTGCAAAAAAGGTTACTTTTATCGGCATAAAAAAACTGTCAGATGATTAATGAAAAGCTTTTTCATCCTGAAAGCATTGCTGTAATCGGGGCATCGAACAACATTTCGAAGCCCGGTGGAAAAATTGTCAGAAACCTGGTTGACAACGGTTTTTCCGGCCATATTTATGCGGTCAATCCCAATGAAACATCAGTTCAGGGCGTACCCACATTTTCTTCAGTTGATGAGTTGCCAACCGTTGATTTGGCCGTTCTGGCCATTGCCGCGCAGTATTGCCTGCCCGTAGTGAAATCGCTTACTGAACACAACGATACGAAAGCTTTCATTATTATTTCTGCTGGATTTGGCGAAACCAGCGAGGCAGGCAGAAAGCTGGAAAAAGAGATTGTGGAAGTGGTGAACAGCCATGATGCCTGTTTGATTGGCCCCAATTGCATTGGCGTGATGACACCGTCGCATACCAGTGTTTTTACCACCCCCATTCCAAAACTTACACCCGACGGTTGCGATTTTATTTCGGGTTCGGGGGCAACCGCGGTTTTTATCATCGAATCGGGGATTCCCAAAGGACTGCGGTTTGCCAATGTTTTCTCAGTAGGAAACAGCGCACAGACCGGAGTTGAAGATTTACTGGCTTATCTTGACGAAAATTATGTTGATGGCGTTAGTCCGAAAGTAAAACTGTTGTACATCGAAAACATTGCCAACCCCGATAAACTGCTGTTTCATGCCTCGTCGCTCATCCGCAAAGGATGCAAAATAGCCGCCATCAAAGCGGGGAGTTCACAGGCCGGAAGCCGGGCTGCCTCGTCGCACACCGGAGCGCTTACCAGTTCCGATGCCGCGGTTGACGCGCTTTTTCGCAAAGCCGGAATTGTGCGGTGTTATGGCCGCGAGGAACTCACCACGGTTGCCTGTGTTTTGTCGGGGAAAAATCTTTCCGGGCAAAAACTGGCGATTATCACCCATGCCGGCGGTCCAGGGGTAATGCTCACCGATGCACTCGAAAGTGGCGGACTGAAAATTCCACAGATTGAAGATTCACCAGCAAAATCAGCGTTGAAAGAGAAGCTGTTTGCGGGTTCATCGGTGGAAAATCCCATCGATTTTCTGGCAACGGGCACGGCTGCACAATTGGGCGAAATCATTGATGCCTGCGAAAACGATTTTGATTTTGATGGAATGGCCGTGATTTTTGGTAGCCCTGGTTTGTTCCCCATCGGTGATGTGTATGCGTTGCTGAGCGAAAAAATGAAGACCTGCAAAAAGCCGATTTTTCCGATTCTGCCGTCGTTAATCAATGTAAAAGAAGATGTTGCGGTATTTCTTTCGCAGGGAAATGTGAATTTTCCGGACGAGGTTTTGCTGGGCCGCGCACTCACCAAAGTAATGAGTACGCCACAACCTACTGAAAATACCATTTTTATGGAAGGTGTGAATATTGGCGAAATCAGAAAAATAGTGGAAAGCTCGCCCAATGGTTACCAGTCGCCTGAAACGGTGCACCGGTTGCTCGATGCTGCCGGAATTCCTCGTGTGAAGGAGATTGTGGCGAAATCGGAAGCTGAAGCCGTGCTGGCAGCCATGAACATTGGTTTTCCGGTGGTGATGAAAGTTATCGGCCCGCTGCATAAAACCGAAGTGGGCGGCGTGATTCTGAATGTGCGGAACATTGCGCAGGTGCGGAAAGAGTTTCACCATTTGTATGGAATTGAAGGTGCTGAAGGTGTTCTGGTTGCTCAAATGGCTTCAGGAATGGAGTTGTTTTTAGGTGCAAAATACGAAGATAAATTCGGGCATATTGTACTTTGCGGCATGGGTGGAATTTATGTTGAAGTGTTGAAAGATGTGGCTTCGGGACTGGCACCGCTTTCGTTTGACGAGGCAACGGCCATGATTGAAAGCCTGAAATCGTATAAAATTCTGAAAGGATTCCGCAAACAACCGGGTGTAAATCTCCCGAAATTCACCGAAATTATTGTTCGCCTTTCAAGTTTGCTGCGATTTGCCACCGAGATTAAAGAAATGGATATTAACCCGTTACTGGGTGATGAAAACCAGATTCTGGCGGTGGATGCAAGAATCAGGGTTGAGAGGAATGCGTGATTTCTTTAATGCGAGAATGCTGTAATGCCTGAATTAGTGAATGAGTAAATGTGTGATTGAGTTAATGGGGACAATTGTGATTGAGTGAATGAGTAATTGAGTTAGTGAGGAAATCCAGTATCCAATATCATGAATCCATTATCCAGTATCCAAAATCCAGTATCCGGCATCATGAAAGATAACCAGAACGAATTTTACTCCTCCATCTCAAAATATTATGCTGAAATATTTCCGTTTCAACCGGTGCAGTTGCAGTTTGTAAAAAGCAGGGCAGGGGAGTTGGCCGGGAAGCAGGTGCTCGATATCGGTTGTGCCACTGGCGAACTGGCCATTCAACTGGCAAAGAACGGAGCGTTTGTAACCGGAATTGATTTAAATGAAGATTTGCTGGAGCAGGCAATTGGGTGCTGCGATTTCCAAATCGCAGTTAATTTTTATCGCGGTTCGGAAACCGCGTCACCCAATCCCAAATTTCAGAAAGGCAACATGCTTGAACTGAATACTGACTTCCACCCCGGGCAGTTTGATGCGGTGTTGTGTTTTGGGAATACGCTGGTGCATTTGCAATCGCCTGCTTTGGTGCAACAAATGCTGGATGGCGTTTTTTCGGTGTTAAAACCCGGTGGATACTTTTTGTTGCAAATCCTGAATTACGATTATATTCTAAGCGAACCTGTTACGGAACTTCCCCTAATCGACACCGAAAGTATCAGGTTTACAAGAAAATACAGGTTCCCTAATAGTGGTTCGCTGATTCAGTTTCAAACTGAATTACTGATAAAATCAGAAAACAAAACCGTAAAAAATGAAACCCCGCTTTTGGCGCTTCAAAGCCACCACCTTACCGAAATGCTGCAAATTGCCGGATTTTCTGAGATTGAACTTTTCTCAAATTTCAAACAGGAACCTTTTGGCGGAAAACATTTGCCGCTGGTGGTTAGTTGTTCAAAGACTTAAATGCCAATATTTTATCTTTATGGTAAAGAATCATAAAACAGAAAATTTTATAAAACTTATGAATTTAGGCTTAAATTAGTAAGTTAAGTTATGAATTTTGGCCTAAATTAATAACTTTGTGATAAAATGAGTTAATATGTACGACAGGGAAATTCTCGATTCTTTTAAAAAATGGTGGACAAATGAAGAGATTATAATCTTGTTTGGGGCGCGCCAGGTGGGAAAATCCACCTTACTTGAAATGCTTTCTGAGCAATTTCCTGAGATGATTATTCTGAATTGCGAGCAACCAGTTGTTTCGGATATTTTGCAATCAAAGGACATCAACAGAATACAGGCACTGTTTGAAAACAAGCAAATAGTCGCTTTCGATGAGGCGCAGGATATTCCTGAAATTGGTAAGATTCTTAAGTTATTATATGATGACAAAAGGATACAACAGAAGTTAATTGCCACCGGTTCGAGCAGTTTTGAACTGGCGAATAAAACCGGAGAACCACTCACCGGAAGAAATATCAAATTCAGGATGTTTCCTTTGTCACTTTCAGAAATCAGTAATAAAAAAGGATATTTAAATGTTGCAGAGATTTTGAATGAATTACTTGTTTACGGGAGTTATCCGGGCGTTATCGATTTACCCGTTTCTGAAAAGAAGAGAAAATTACTTGACCTCTCGGGAGATTATTTATTTAAAGATATTTACAAGTTTGAACAGGTACGTAATCCGGAAGTGCTTCGTAAATTATTGAAAGCCATTGCGCTTCAGGTTGGAAATCTTGTTTCGGTTCCTGAACTGGCAAATCTGACAGGAGTTTCAGCTATAACAGCCGAACGTTACCTCGATTTGTTAGAAAAAAGCTTTGTCATATTTAAACTGGGTTCATATAGTAATAATTTGCGTAATGAATTGAAAAAGAGCCGTAAGTATTATTTTTATGATAACGGGATAAGGAATGCTGTACTGAATAATTTTGTTTCAGTCAGTGAACGAACTGATGTTGGTGCATTATGGGAAAATTTCTGTGTTTCGGAATATTTAAAGAAAATTGAAAATAGGGGAATATTGTCAAATCTGTATTTCTGGCGCACCTATGATGGCGCAGAAATTGACCTGATTGAAGAGCGCGATGGCAAATTGTATGCCTTTGAGATTAAATGGAACACTGGCAAAAGAGCCAGTATTCCCTTAAGTTTTAAGGAAAATTATAACATTGAAAGTTTTGAAGTTGTTAACCGTGAAAAACTATACCTATTTATCAACAGATAAATCTTGAGAATTTTTTGATTTTTTCTTCCGGTACATTTTCCACCACAACCAGAACCCACTCACGAAAACCAACAGCAGGCAAATTCCGGCCAGCGGAACATACAAAATGTAAAATGGCCCCAGAATATTTTCAAAAATGCGGCCTGTGTGTATTTCAAGCGCAGTATTCCAAAGCGACATGGGCGAAGCTTCAATGATACCTTCCGGCATTTCGGGGAAGTTTTGAGAAGTGAGCGTTTTTGCCCCGGCATTATAATCAAACCACACAGCCCCGTTTTTCAGCTCGATAAAACCGGCTGCCATGTTGGCACCAATCGGGCTCTGCAGCCCGGATGGTGCAATGTATTGTTCCCTGCTGAAAAAATCGGCCACAGCACCATTTTCAATATCCCATAAAAACATACCGCTGAACGAACCAACCATATATATTTTATCATTCACCGGGTGCAAAACATTACAACCCATGACACTTACCGGTGGTTGAGAAAGTGCTGGCTGTAAGGTATTTGTTAACGTTTCTTCGGCAAAGTAAAAACCTTCGGAAGTGGAAAAAATGTAATGTTTCAGCGCTTCGTTCCAATGAACCCGACGCAGCTTGTCGAACCACGGGTTGGGATTGTCGAGGTGGGTGCCGGGAATAATACCCACTTTTTTGTTGGCAATACCAATTAAAAGCGGCGGCCGCAGGTGCATTCCAGAAAAAGTATTGATAATTAGAAACGCCACAAAAACATAGCCTACTACATTGTGCCAGTGCAGGTTGGTCTTTTTTACCGAAATTAATCCCTTCGTTGTCTGCATTTTCTTTTTCCGGCGACTGATAATTTTAGGGAAAAAGAAATGCAACAAGCCGGTTACCGAAAGAAAAATGGTGACAATCCCCAGTAAATCCACAATCAGTTTTCCGGGAAGTCCCCACAATTCGCCACTGTGCAATTGCCAGAAAGTATCAAAAAGACCGGTTTCCCGAACATATCCAACGGGTTGTGGTAGCTGTACAATTTCGAATGCGTTTCCGTCAGCCGATTTCAACAGATAATTACGTGTCAAAACCAGTAATGTATCGCCTTTTAGACCCAAATCAGCAATTCTGTCCTCCGTTTTGATTTCAACTTTTTGCCAGCCATTTCCCGGGTCAAGTTTGTATAAACCAAGTTGCGTTCCGGCAAACAGCTTGTTTTTAAACTGAACCACCGAATAAATTTTCCGGTTGTCAATTCCCCTGGGAAATCCCTGGTTAAAATCTTCAAAGGTTTTGAAATCGTCAGTGGTTTTCCAGATGCCGATATTGCCGTACATCAGGCTGGTGGTGCTGTCGATGGCAGTTGCACCGCGCACGGCAGCCAGGTTCCAGTTTTCGTAACGATAGTTGGCAGGAAGCAGGTTTCTTGACACGTCAACACCCGAAAATACCCCGCGATGGTTCATTACAATTCCCGAGAAGGCAAACAGAATGGCAATAAAAGCGATAATAATTGCCGGCCATTTGTGCAGCGTTTTCGAGATTTTCAGTAACCTGTTTTTACTCATGGCTTGTAATTAGAAATTGTAAATCAGTTTTAAAAAGACTTCCCTGACCGTCTTGTCAGGCGGGGACTTCACTAC
>JAJUGS010000259.1 GCA_029265875.1 Prolixibacteraceae bacterium | reverse complement strand
GTTGCTGTTCAACCTGCGCGCATATTTTGCCGGTTTCTTCCAGCGTGGCGTTTTTATTTAATTCCACGGAAAGGATGAACTCGCCACGGTCGCCGGCGTCCATAAATTCGGTTTGAATGTATCCTTTTGAAACCAGCATGAACGACGAAATCAGCAGAACTACCGCTGAGACCAGCGTAACTGTTTTGTGGTTGAGTGCCCAATGCAGCGCCGACATGATGACACTTTTAATGGCGTTAACCACCGATTCAAATCCCATCAGTACGCGGTCGAGCAGGCTGCTTTTTTTCAGGATTTTAATTTTCCCGAAGCGCGAAGTCAGCAGCGGAACCAGTGTGAACGACACCAGCAAACTGATTAAAATGGAGAATACAATAACCAGTGAAAACGAACGGAGAATTTCGCCGGTCATACCGCTTGTCATCCCGATGGGGAGGAAAACGGCAATCAGTACAATGGTGATGGAAACGACGGTGATACCCAGTTCTTTGGTGGCATCGAGCGAAGCCTGCCAGCGTTTTTTACCTTCCTCCATGTGGCGGTAAATGTTTTCCAGCACCACAATGGCGTCGTCAACAATCACCCCAACCACAATCGACATAGCCAGTAACGTCATCAGGTTCAGCGAGAAGCCGAAGATTTTGAAGATGACGAAAGTGGAAATGATGGAAGTTGGTATGGAAACGACAACAAAAAGCAGGTTTCGGAAACTGTGCAGGAACAACAGCATGGTGACCGATACCAGAATGATGGCAAAAATCAGATCGACCATTACGCTGTTTACGGCGTCGCGGGTGAAATCAGATGTGTCACTGGCGATGGTGAATTTCAGATTTTTATCGGCGTATTTGGATTCAAAATCCTGAAAAAGCTGGTTTACCTCGTCGCTGATTTCAACGGCGTTGGCCCCGCTTTGTTTTTTTACCGAAAGTCCAATAGCCGGAATGCCGTTGATGCGGGCCAGTTTGGTACTTTCCTTGTTCCCGTCAACCACAGTGGCCACATCTTTTACTTTAATGGTTGAGCCGTCGGGATTCGTGCGGAGGATGAGTTCGCGCAGTTCGTCAACCGAGGCAAATTTTCCACTCAGACGGATCAAAGAACGGGTTTGATCGTCGGTAACGGTTCCCACCGGAAAGTCGAGGTTCGATGCGGTAATCATTTGTTTCAGCAGCGAAAGCGAAATGCCGTATTGCTGCATTTTCTGTGCGTCGGCTTTCAGTTGAATTTCGCGCTGGTTACCGCCAATAATTTCAACATCGGCCACCCCTTTTATCTGCGAAACGTATGGAACAATTTCCAGGTCGATGAGGTCGTAGAATTGTTGTTCGGGCATGTCCGACGAAGCAGCAATACTCATAATGGGCATCATATCGAGGTCCATTTTCATGAATCGTGGCAACTCGGCATCTGTGGGCAGTTCGCTTTGAATCATGTTTACTTTTCGCTCGCAATCCTGAAGTGAAATGTCCGCGTCCATGTCGTCTTTCAACTGAATGACAACCACCGAAAGGTTTTCGAACGAATAGGACATCAGTTTGTCGATTCCTTCCATGCCCGAAACGGCATCTTCTATCGGTTTTGTAACAGAGCTTTCCACCTCGCTGGGCGCAGCGCCGGGGTAAATCGTCATCACCACGTTTACAGGGATGTCGATGTTGGGGATCAATTCAACATTCAGCCGCGTGTAGCTGTAAATACCAGCCAGCGCCAGAATGGTAAAGATGACGACCGGAATGGTCGTTCTTTTGATGGATATATCGGTAATATTCATTTCTGTATGCTATTGAATAATTTTCACACGGTCGCCGTCGTTCAGGTTTAACTGTCCGCTTACAACTACCTTGTCGTCTTTTTTAAGTCCGCTCACCACTTCCACGAATTTTTCATCGCTCTCGTTGGTAATAATTTCTTTTTTAACCGCTTTGTCGCCTTCCACCACAAAAACAGTGGGGTTTTTCATACTTCCGGTGATGGCTGTTTTTTCAATCAGGATGGTTTCCGCAGCTTCAACCGGAATTTTTACTTCGCTGAAAAGACCGGCTTTCAGGTGGTGTTCGCCTCCCTGGTTGTCCATCACCACTTCAGCATCGAATTTCATGGCGTTGTCGGCCTTTTCGCCAATCGAATTGATTTTGCCGGAGAATGTCTCTCCCGGGAAGGCAGGAATGGTGACATTCACCACCTGACCTTTGGCCAGTTTAAAAATGTCTTTCTCCGGAACTTTTACCCAGATGCGCAGTTTAGCGGTGTTCACAATTTCGCAGATGGGCATTCCTCCGGCTACAAACTGTCCGTTTTCTACCAGTCGTTTGTTCACGATTCCCGAAATGGGCGCTTTAATTTTGGTGTCGCGAAGCGCTTTGCGGGCGGTGATGAGGTCGGCTTCGGCTTTTTTCAGGCCAATGCGTGCTTTTTCCAGGTCGTGTTTGGCAATGGCGCTGCCCTGTTCGAGGCGTTCCATGCGCTCAATATCTTTCTTTTGCTGCTCAAAGTTGGCTTCGGCCACCAGCACATTCGCGGCAATGGTTTCGTCGTCAACCTCTACAATCACTTCATTTTTCTGAACGCGGTCGCCCACGTTTTTGTAGATTTTTTTCACTTTTCCCTGTGTTTCCGACAAAACCATCAGTTCTTCGGTGGCGCTCACAATTCCGGTGGCCGAAATTTGTTTGCTGATGGTGCCAGTTTGCGGCAACACAATTTTTACCGGGACTTCGGAAATCGTTTGCGAGGCAAGTGCCGTTGTCGCTTTTATTTTTTCTTTATTCGAATTTAAGCGAAACACTGCCAGTGCGATCAGGGCAAGAATGATCAGCACGGCTGAAATTTGTTTTACAGTCTTCATATTCTATTTTCTTAATTGATTAATGTTTTCAGTTTTCCTGTGGCTTTGAGGAGCTCTATTTCGGCAAGTTTGTATTTCAAAAGTTGCTGGTTGAAGAGGTTTTCTGCTTCCAGCAGCGACGATTCCACATTCAGCAGGTCGGTCAGCGAAGCCATTCCTTCGTCGAACTGGAGTTTCACCTGGTTGTAAACTTCGCCGGCCAGTTCTTTATTTTCCTGTTGGTCCTGCAGGTTTTTCCACGACGAATGCAGCGAGTTTACCGCATTTTGGTAGCCTGTTTCAAGGTATTTTTTGTTGAGATTAAAATCTTCCATATTTTGATTGAATTTCAGTTGCGACTGTTTCACACGCTGATTTCTCATTCCTGAACTGAAAACCGGGATGGTGGCTTTCAGTCCGATGGTATTCATGTTGCTGAAATCCTTAATCTTAAACTCGGTGGCATAACTCGAATAGTTGAATTGACCAAAAGCAGCCAGGTTGGGGTAAAACGCCGCTTTGCTCGACTCGATCTGCAGCCCGGCCAGTTCTGTCTGCTTTTTCAGCAATTGAAATTCAGGCAGTACTTCGGGAATAAATTCAGCAACAGCAGGTTTTTGGTAATCCATTTTGCTGATAACGGCAGTGTCGAGCTGCAATTCGTTTTCGTCAGGAATACCCGTTATAATTTTGAGTATCCGTTTTTGGATTTGAATGCCGTTTTCGAGTGTTTCGCGTTTTGTTTTCAGGTTGGTCAGCGTTACTTTCAGTCGGCTCACATCAGTTTGTTTGACGAAATCGTTTTCGTACTGAAGCTTCAGGATGTTGTATAGCTTTTCGAGGTTTTGAATATTCTCGTTCAGGATTTTCAGGTTCGAATAATTCATCAGCACCTGGTAGTAATTGGAAGAAACGTCGTGAATGATGTCTTCTTCCGTTTTCTGAAGCATGGAATTGTACAAATCTTCAGCCTTTTTGGCTTGTTTAATGCCAGTGAGGTACGATTGGCTGTAAAGAAGCTGACTTACAGTAACCCCGGCAGATGTGGTGTGCAACGCTTTGATGTTGGCCAGGCCACCCACCAGCGGGGCAATTTCTTCCGGAAGCATTTCCAACATTTCAGAAGAAATACTGATTTCGGGGATTCCCATCCGTGAATAGTTCAGGCTTCCTTCAGCCTGTGGAAGGCCATTGGCGATCACCTCTTTGGTTTTGTAACTGCTTTCTGTTTTCTGCATTTGCGCCTTTTTCATCTGGTGGCTGTTCTCAACGGCATGTTTCAACAGGTCGTTCAGCGAGTAAATCTGCTGGCTTTTCCCTTCCGTTGGCGCAATAAAGAGCCCCAGCAATACTAAAATTGCTAATTGTTTCATTTTTAATGTATTGTTCTGAATTTAATAAATGGTTCTGAAATAAACGAACTAAATAGATAAAAAAATTACTGTTCCTTTTTGTAAGCAATTTTTAAGTTATCGAGATTTTTAATAAATAATTCCATCCCTTTGGATATAGTTTTTAAGAAATTTGAATTTCTGGAGTTGGGATCTTTTTTCAATTCAATAATCTGGTTGATGATGACCAGGTTACGTTTCAGCTTGTTTTCCATTTCATCGATCAACCCGTCGATTTCTCCTGAAACGAAGCGGAAATACCGTTTGCGGTCACCCGGATAGGTAATATATTCCACGATTCCCCGAATCTCGAGATTTTTAAGTGCCGTACTGGCCGAACTTTTGCTGATCTGCATTTCTTCCACGATCTCTTCAAAGGTGTACTCCTCTTTATCCATGACCATCAACAACCCCAAAATTCGTGCAGTTACTGGCTGAAAGCCTTCCCGCTCGTGTTCCCGGCCGATCTGCTCAATCAGTTCTTTTTGCTTTTTTATTCTTTCAACTTCTTCCATTCTGTGGATAATTTATGCGGCAAATATAATTAGTTTTTTTAGTTCGGTAATTATCGAACCAAATTTTTTAATCCTGCTTCATATTAAATTAATTTTGTTACTAAATACTGTATTTATTGTGTTTAAGTTGTTGATATAGAATTCAATGAAATAACTTCTCAATCTTAACATTGTTCAAAAAAACCTTTCTTATTATACCATTGATGGATATTGAAAGTAGAAAACCACTCAATTCACTCCTCGTTTTTTAATGTATTGATAATTGTAGCGGTATTTCAGCCCTGAAAACAGCTTTTCGATTTTGTGTTTGTCTGCATTTCTTTGTTGCGTTTTTTGCATTTAGCATTTCTTGTGAATCATTAACATTTCATTTGAAACCTGTTAGGCCCGATTAACATTTGAAAAATTTATTTTTGGCGCGTGAAAAAAGTATTACCATTTATAATTATAATGTTGCTGTTGCCTGTAATCGACAAGGCAAGTGGTGAAAAACTTCCGGCAGTTGATGAAAAAGAGGAGGTTTACAGCGAACTTCATCTTGACGACTTTGGCCTCTCCAACGATGCTTTCAGGTTTGCACTCCGGGGTTTCGAGAAGCTCAAAAAAGAAGGAAAACTGCTCAACCAATCGGTACTTACCATCATCGATTTTTCGCAATCGAGCACCAAAAAACGCATGTACGTAATCGATCTTTATAAAAAGGCACTGCTTTTTAATACTTATGTAGCTCACGGTAAAAATACAGGCGATGAGTTTGCTGAACATTTTTCCAATATTCCGGGTACATTTCAGAGCAGCCTGGGTTTTTATCTGACAGAAAACATGGCAATCGGTTCAAAAGTAGGTTTGTCGCTTTTGCTGAAAGGGCTTGAAAAAGGAATCAACGACCGGGCCCGTGAGCGTGAAATCATTATTCATGGCGCCGATTATGCCACCGAAGATTTCATCAAAAAAACAGGGAGGCTGGGGCGCAGTTTTGGCTGCCCTTCGTTACCACCTGAACTCATAAAACCAGTGGCAGAAACCATCAAAGACGGATCGCTGTTGTTTATTTACAAACCCGATTACAACTATATCC